>CALCSP010000529.1 GCA_937893785.1 uncultured Verrucomicrobiales bacterium | reverse complement strand
TTTGGTGGGGTGGTGCCGAGGGCGAGACTCGAACTCGCACGTCCTTGCGGACACTAGAACCTGAATCTAGCGCGTCTACCAATTCCGCCACGTGAGCTTTTTGATTGGGGAGCAAACACTTACAGCTGATTACAATTTCTGCAAGCCGCATTTACTTTCTTTGGAACCCTTGAGTTCAAATCACCCCCCTCTTTTATCTAAAATGATATACTGAATGCAAGCTACTCACCCATGGAACGTTACAACCACACAGAATAACGAGAAATCGCTTCACAAAACGCCGATTAGTTATCGCTGCAATAACTCCGGATAGCTGTTCATGGCCAGAGAACGACAATGCTCCAGAATCTCATCCTGACCTGAAAATTTTACTACCTCTGAAACCATTGCCCTACATTCATCATAGGCAAGACTTCTTAAGGCATGTTTAACAGCAGGAACGCGTGGCGCACTTACACTAAACTCATCAAAACCAAGGCCTACAAGAAGAGGAACACACAACAGATCCGAAGCCATCTCCCCGCAAACACCTACCCATATATCTTTCTCATGACCGGCAGTCACGGTCATCTGCAATAACCTGACAACCGCAGGATTTAAAGGCTGATACAGTCCGGCCACCTGATCATTAACCCGGTCAACGGCCATGGTATATTGAATCAGATCGTTAGTACCCACACTAAGAAAATCCACCTCAGCCGCAATCTGATCTGCAACCAGAGCAGCGCTTGGAACCTCGATCATCGCCCCAATATCAATGCTTGAGCAATGCGCTACTCCTTCCTTATCCAGTTCCTCAGCGCATTCCTCTAGTAGCACCCTGCACCTTTTCACCTCGTCAAGAGTTGAAAGCATCGGAAACATCACACTAACATCTCCAGTTGCTGCAGCGCGTAAAATGGCACGTAACTGTGTCTTGAACATTTCTGTTTTTGCCAAAGTCAGCCGAATACCTCTCCAGCCTAGGAAAGGGTTTGCCTCTTGCACAGCGATACCATCAGGAAGCTTGTCACCACCAATATCCAGCGTACGGATAATCACACCATCAGGCCCAATACCCCTGGCTACTCTGCTATAATTTTCCACCTGAGTTTCTTCACTGGGCATATCACCATCATGCATATAAAAGAACTCAGTGCGGTAAAGTCCGATGCCCTGAGCTCCATTTTCTTTGGCAATCGACACTTCGTGCTCAAACTCAATATTTGCCGAAAGAGTAATTTCCCGACCATCGGAAGTCTCTGGTTTACTGTCCCTAATCTCCTCCAAGCGCTTGGCTGCTGAACTCTTTTGATCAGCCAGCACATCATATTCAGATAGGGTTTCAGCCGCAGGATTAATGATCAGTATACCGTTATAACCGTCAATCAGTAGTTCATCACCGGTATGAATTGCATCGCAAATACCACGTAATCCTACTACCGCCGGCAAACCAAGGGAACGTGCAATAATCGCGGTGTGGGCAGTACTACCGCCCACTTCCGTTGCAAACCCCATCACCAACGATCGATCCATTGCAGCCGTGTCGGATGGGGTTAACTCATGGGCAATAAGAATATGCTCATGCCGAACTCTCTGATCAGTCGGATGCATTAATGACAGGTTGCGCAAAATCCGACGCATGACATCCTCGAAATCAATAACTCGCTGCCTTAAGTAGACATCGTTACTGCCTCGCAACACGGAAATATAATTATTAATGACCCGATACAATGCGGACTCAATATTGACCTGCTCTCCGCGTACAATTTCTACTACTTCGTCAAGCACACTACGATCTTCAAGCATCAAGAGATGTGCATCAAAGATGCCAGCCTCACGATGGCCACTAGAAGAACTTCTCACCTGATCCTGCAATTGCTCTATTTGTTTTCTTGTATCAGTAAGGGCCACTTCCATCCGTTCTATCTCATCATCAACGTCCTCCTTTTCCACCTTGTAAGTTTCAGGCTCCACAGCAATAGCACCATGCACAAATGCTTTTCCAATACCTATACCGGCAGATACTGCGAGCCCGGAGAACCTTCTCTCCTCACCCTGGTGATTACTTTGCTCAATTTTGGACATCAATAAAATCCCGAGACACATTGACACTGAAAAAGCACCAATACCGGAATTGCGGGATTGTTATCTTTTAATTCTCCTCAAACCCTCCCTCAACAAGGTCACCGAGAGCCGAAACCGCAGCACCCGCATCCTTACCCTCGGCACTAATTGATAATTTGGTGCCGCTGGCGGCAGCCAACATCATCAGTCCCATAATGCTTTTGCCATTCACCTCATCCTCCTCATTGCCAACCCATATCTCAGCATCAAAACTATTCGCCAGCTTGACAAACATTGCAGCCGGACGGGCATGCAAGCCAAGCTTATTATTGATGACGAACTCCTTACGGAGAGAATTCTGATTAACCTCCATTATTGAATAACAGGCTTACTGTAGATCTAGCTGAAAAATACCTACCCGGTAACGGGAGGCTAACTAAATCGCCTCTGAGCCATAATTTTCAACAATTTCTTATCGAACTCCACAGCACTATCATGACCAAACGTCTTAAGTTTCTGGTCAAGGGCAGCCACCTCAACCAAGCCAGCCATATCTCGTCCCGGAGCCACCGGCAATTCCACGTGAGGCACCTTGATCCCCAGTATTTCATAGGTTTTCTTTCGAATTCCCACCCTTTCCATCTCATTAGCCTGCTCCGCGGGTTTTAGGGTCACGACAAGGTCTAGTCGCTTCTCAACACGCATTGATGCTACCCCGAAAATAGCGGGAACATTAATAATACCAAGGCCTCTTACCTCCATGTGATATCGGCCCGTACTCGGTGCCGTGCCGATTAATTCACGCCCCTCAATAGCACGGAAACGTGTAATATCATCAGCTACGAGGCTTGCACCACGCTCAATCAGACCCAACACACACTCACTTTTTCCAGCACCACTACTTCCTCGTACCATCACCCCAATACCTTGAACATCCACCATACATCCGTGTTCACTGGTCACCGGAGCAAAGTTCCATTCCAGCCGAATGGTTGCCGCATTAATGAACTTCATGGAGATCATATTGGTATTAAAAACCGAAATACCACTCGCTTCGGCAATGGCAATTAATTCATCCGACAACTTCTTGCCCCTTGAAACAATGATACATGGAATATTCCGGTTACAAAGATCCTGAAAATGCTTCACCCTTTCCTCTAAACGCAAATTGTTCAGGTAGGAGCTCTCGGAATTACCAATGACCTGTATTCTCCGGAATGCAAAATAAGTAAAAAAACCAGCAAGAGCCAGTCCGGGGCGATTAATCGTCGGCTCCTTAATCAAGCGGTCAAAACCGACATCTGAACCATGAAGGGACAAGCCCAGTTCATCGCCATAACGCTCAAAGAACTCCTTTACAGAAAGGCTGTTTGCCTGCTTCTTTTTACTTCCTTTTTTTGTCGACATCGAGGGTTACACCTCCGGTTCAATCAACCCATAATCGCCATCCTTTCGGCGAAACAGGATGCTTAATATTCCACTCTCGGCATTCCTGAAGACCAGAAAATCCCTTTCGCTCAGTTCCATATCCACGATTGCCTCATCATTAAAGAGAGGCCTTATACGGTAATTTTCCTTGTGAACTATAACCGGCTCCAGTTCCTGATCCTTTTCGGTATCCTCCTTTAAATCATCCAAGGCGTTGACGGCAAACACTGCTTCAGGCAACTGGCGCACCTCACCTTTCCTTGGCCGGTGTTTTCTCAGCAAGCGGGTCTTGTGCTTTCTCATGCGCCGGGCAATCTTACTGATGGTCTCATCAATAGATGCATACATGTCATGCGTCTCGCTATGCGCTTCAATTGTAATGTGATTGGCGCAAAAAAGGATCATCTCGGCAATATGCCGATTGTGATGAACCTGAACATCGAGAACCACCCGCGCTTCTATAATTTTCGGGTAGTCAAGATGTAGCCCCTTTACTCTTTTGGACGCGTATTCACGCATCGCGTCACTAACCTCAACATTCCGGCCAACAACGTTGATCTCTACATCAGCATTCTGAACCTGCATGAGCACAACTTAATCTCACAGCTTCCAAATGCAAAGTGACAAGCCAATAATTATTGACACAAATTCTCCACTGCAGTCACGTCAACAAAGCTCAATCACATACTGAAGCGCTCACCTAGGTAAAGCTTTCTAGCCTCAGGATTACCCACTAGGTCATCACGTGACCCTTCCATGAGCACCTTTCCTTCATAAATAAGATAGGCACGGTCTACAATTCCAAGAGTTTCTCGAACATTATGATCCGTGATCAATATTGCTAATCCCTGCTCACGCAACTGGCAGATGATTTCCTGAATCTCGCCAACTGCGATTGGATCCACACCAGAAAATGGTTCATCGAGCATCAGTAACTTCGGATTTACCACAAGCGAGCGAGCGATGGTCAACCGGCGTTTCTCACCACCTGACAAGGTAATGGCGAGATTCTTGGCAAGTTTTTCTATACCAAAACGCTTCATCAAGTCCTGGCAGTGCTCCTTTCTTTCCCTTGCAGTGTATGACTGTGTCTCAAGGACTGCCATAATATTCTGCTCAACGGTCAATTTACGGAAAATAGACTCCTCCTGCGGAAGGTAACCCATACCCAACCTTGCGCGCCTATACATAGGCTCATTAGTTACGTCACCCCCAGCAAATTGCACATTACCGCTATTGGGCTGGACAAGCCCGACGATCATGTAAAACGAAGTGGTTTTACCGGCACCATTCGGACCGAGTAACCCGACGATCTCACGTTCCTTGACGTTAATATCCACACCATCAACAACAGCCCTGCCATCATAAACCTTGACCAATCCGTGGGTCTGCAGCAGCACGCTTGAAGAAACATGACTCACAGGGACAGGATTGTTATGCGTAACTCTCTGGGCATCCGATCTGACACGCCCGGCAGAAGACTGCAATTCATCATCAATGGAATGTTGTTGCACTAATCCTCGCGCGGATCCAGTAACAGCCTTACCGCTGGGTTGAGCAGATGCGACAGGCGCAGTAGCATGCAATGGTTCATGAGGCTCACCCTCTGGAACAGCAGCCGTTTGGCCAGACACCCCTTCGATCTGATCGGTCTCCCGGAGAAGATCCTGAACTGTCTGGCGCCTTGGCTTACGAATGATCTGTGCAGCACCCACTTCTTTTGCGCTTTCTTTGCTCTGCACCCCTTTCGAAGCCGGAGCCGCATCCGAGCGCAAATGATGTTTAGGGTTTTCGTTGGTATTCAATATGTTGTTGAATAATAGCTTCAACCCTCCTGTTTTAATCCCTTTAAACCGTCATCACCATCCGGGACAATCTGAATATCTACACCACGGGACTCAACATTGCCGTTTTTTTTCATTACGATTCTCGCATCACGATGCTTTGCGACACTGGAGTGACTTCCCCGCCGTATTTCCGGCCAAATATCCAAAACCACATCACCACTGGAAATGACGTAAGTCACCTCTTGCGCCAATCCTAATTGCCGTTCCCCATTTTCTGTGTGCCGCTCCACCCGCACTCTCTTTTCCGGAAGGCCATTAGCAACGGCCTTCTGGAGACCTTTCTCCCCTTCTGTAAATCGCATGTATGCGGTCAGGGTTTCACATGAGATATCAAATTGGGTATCGGCAATCTTGACGTCGCCTTCAAAAAACATTTCTCGGTTACGGGTTACCGGATCTAAGCGGTTAAAGATAGCCCCCCTGGCTGCATCAATGACTGTTGTCTTGGAAGTTGCTGTCCCCTCTTCACTATCCTTCTCCTTGTCTTCCTGCTTCCCGGATTCACTTTCTGGCATCAAGCCGCCGCCACCAACAATCTCAGTGCGAACCGGACCATTCACAATCATCTCGTCCCTGCGAAGAATAATCACTGTATCTTTTGACTTGGCCACAATGAGGTTGTTGCCACGCTGCACCCTTGGCCACACTTACAATACAACTTCATCCACAGTTCCTTTCCTATTGGGATCACTGGCAATGAAAGTAGCCTTACGGGATTTGGCGACCTGAAGCTCCCCATCAGCAATCGTTTTCCTGACAACAACCTCTTCGCCTGTAGCAACTGCTCGGTCCAGTCGACTTGACTGATCTGCCGATTCATTCTCGGATCCAGAATCCTTAGATTTACTGAAAAATGCCGTCAAATAATCACTGGTCATAGTAAACTCCGGATTGGTCACAACGACATTATCCTCAAAAATCACCGCCTGGTATTCTTCACCAAAACGCCCACTACCATCGAAAATTACACTACCATCAGCATCAATGACGGTACGATTATCCTGTTGAGATTGTCCGGAAGAGTCTGTGCCCGAAAAACCGCGAGAGTTACTTCTCTCTGCAGCAGGTGTAACGCGTGGCACCACAGGTTCACTAGGTGATGGAGGCGGTGGGAGTATCACCAGATTTTTGGCATTGGACGAAGTCGGTGGGGGTGGCAATAGTTTGGCCGGATTGGCAGCCGGACTCACCGCAACAGGATCAGAATGCTCATTACTCAGCGCGGGCTTTTGCTCGACAGATTCAGGCGAAGGATCAAGCAAGGGCAATTGCTGATCGGAACCTTGAAGCAGGGATTTAAAATTATCCTCGACGTCACTGGGAATCTTGCCTGTTGCAGCATCGGCAAAATCACGGGCGGCATTCCGGCTAGTGTTTGTTTTCCTGACCGCCTCCCTGGCCAGCTCACCTGACTCCTGTTCCACAAAATCGCGTAATTTCTTACGCGATTTTTCAGCAACTGTCTTTCTCCACTCCTTAAGTGATTGCTCCTCGGCCCTTTTCCGTTCAGCAGCAGCAATCTGCTTCATTGCCTCTTCGAACGCCTCACGACGTTCACCCTGTACCTCAACCTTCGGTTTTTCTTCTGTTACTTTGGTGCTTTTCAGCAACTGCTCCTTGTCTCCCCAGGCTGGACCTGCGGCAGCAATCAAAACAAGAATAAGTGCACCACTAAGGCTGCTGGTCGTGTATCTTTCCACGCTTCTCCTCCTTGTTAGTCTTTATTGCCTCCAAGACCATGCTGGCCGCATCAGCCACTGAAACGTATTTAGGGCGGCGTCTACTACTTTCATTCGCATCGGATTCCTCACCCTTAACGAGACTGGTCGAATTATGAATCACCATCCTCACCTTGCCAGTCATACGGCCATGGCGGTTTTCGGTGTCGAAATCAAGAGAGTCTCCAATCAGGGTAAAGTCCGACCGCCTTACAATCGCCCTGTTCTTGCTGCTGATAAGCTTATCCTTCAAGCTGTAGGTGGCCTCCTCCAGCTCAATCTTCATCTCGGAATCATTTTCTCCAACAAACTCGATGTCCATTTTCTTAATATTAATATCATCATCACTGACCCTGGTCATTTCCCCCGCTTGCATAAGGCACTCCAGAACTCCGTCCTTAAACTGCGGTATTTTCACCCTAAGGTTAGGCTTCCCCAAAGGCATGTAACGCGTGGCCTGCAGCCCGCTTTCCTGTTTAACCTCATTATTAGCAGGCTTAACCGTCTCAATCCCCTTTCCGTTCTTTGCAGAAAGAGAAGAACCGCCTCCAGCAACAGGTTCTTGATCCTGACCACTGGCAAAGAAAACTGTTAAGAGAATAACAGGAATGAACAGATAGTATTTGAATGACATATTGATCATTTAAAGTTTCGCAGCCTCGTGGATAGCGGCAAGTGATGACAAGACTTTCGGCAATTCTGCCAGTGGAATCTGGTTGGGCCCATCAGACTTGGCCTCAGCAGGATCAGAATGAGTCTCGATAAAGACACCGTCACATCCTGCCGCAACCGCGGCTCGTGCCAATACAGGCGCAAGAATCCCATCCCCAGAAGAACTCGATCCCGCTCCCCCAGGTTTCTGAACAGAATGTGTCGCGTCAAATATCACACGATATCCGTCTTCTCTGACCAGCGGAATAGAACGCATGTCTGCCACTAGGTTATTATAGCCGAAACTTGATCCCCTTTCGGTAAAAAAGAATTGATCACACCCGGCCGCCTGCAGTTTTTCAGCAATAGGACGCAGATCCCAAGGGGCAAGAAACTGCCCTTTCTTGACATTAACAGGTCGATCGGTTCCCGCGGCGGCAACAATCAAGTCAGTCTGCCGGCACAGGAAGGCCGGGATCTGCAGCAAGTCCACGAACTGAGCCGCGTATTCGGCGTCATGCGGCGTGTGCACATCCGTAGTTACCGGCACACCAAGTTCGCACCCAATCTCGCCAAGCAAGCGACAGCCATCCTCCAGTCCGGGACCGCGAAATGAATCAATCGAGGTCCGGTTCGCCTTGTCATAGGAAGCCTTGAAAATAAAGCGATAACCCTCCTTGTCCGCCATTTCCTTAATATCCCGAGCCAACTGCCAGGTCAACTCCTCTGATTCAATCACACAGGGCCCAAGGATAAATACCGGGGCCTGACCATCAAGAAGGACCCGTTTATCATCACGACCGATCTGGATCGAGGAGCTTGGCACTTTGGATTGAAATGACACCACTTAACTTAAGGCCTGCCAGTCAACGGGCAAGCCAAACGCCATGAATTTACACTCACCAACAGGCATAAGCCCGCCTTGACTGGCATTTTTATCCATTTGTCCGCTTTACCCCAAGTCATTTTCTGCGTTAGGAGTAACCATACTGCGGACATTTACCACTAACCAAAAACCAATAATGAATTCTAAAACAAACAAAACCACCCACCCTTCAAGGCGTCATTTCCTTAAAGGTTCCACCGCTGCTGTGGCCGCGCCATTTATCCTGCCCTCAAAAATATGGGCAGCCAAAACCAAGCCCAATGACCGCCTTGTCATGGGTTTCATCGGAATGGGCAAGCAAAATGGTGGGCTTGTGCGCAATTTTATGGGACAAGGAATACAGGCGGTTGCCGTTTGTGATGTGGACACCAATCGCCGCAACAATGGCCAAAAAATGGTCAACAGTCACCACAAGAATTCCGACTGCAGAGCGGTCGTCGACTTCCGGGAAATTACCGAGGACAAGGGCATTGATGCGGTATGCATTGCCACCCCGGACCACTGGCATTCAGTGATTACCATCTCCGCCCTGGCCAACGGCAAAGATGTTTACTGCGAGAAACCTCTGACCCACAATATCCACGAGTCGGTCGAGGTCATCAAAGCCGTTAAGAAATACAACCGCGTATTGCAAACCGGCTCCATGCAACGCTCTTCCAGTGAATTCCGCATCGCCTGTGAACTGGTTCGTAACGGCGTCATCGGCAAGGTCAAGAATGTCGACATCTCAGTTGGTGACCCCGGCCGCCCCTGTGACCTCAAGGAAGAGGAAATGGAACCCGGGCTTAACTGGGACCTGTGGTGCGGCCCGGGGCCTTTGCGTCCTTATAGCTCGGTACTCAGCCCGCGCGGGGTGCACAACCACTTCCCAAACTGGCGCAACTACATGGAATACGGTGGAGGCATGGTCACTGACTGGGGTGCCCACCACATCGACATCGCCCAGTGGGGACTCGGCATGGATGGCTCCGGCCCAATTGAGGCACGCCCTCCTGAGGGATGGCAGCAATGGAAAAGCAAGCGCGGTGCGCAGCTCGCCTACAAGGGTGGTGCCACCATCACCCACAACAAGGGTTTCGGGGTCCACTTCTTCGGTACTGACGGCGAGGTCAAGGTCAACCGTGGGCGCTTTGCCTTCATTCACAAGGGCAAAGAGATTGCCAAGTTTGAGAAACGTGGTGACGGCTCACTGGGAAGTGCGCTCAAAATCGCTGAAACCCAATTCCTGAAGGATGCCAAGGTCAAGCTCTACAACAGTAGCCATCACATCCGTGACTTCCTCTCCTGTGTCGAGAGCCGCAAAAAGCCAATCACTAACGAGATCGTCGGCGGCGGCTCCGCCACCGCCTGCCATCTGATGAACCAGGCCTACTACAACGGCGAGCTCATCAAGTGGAACCCTGAAAAGAACACCTTTAGGGACAACACCGGCAACCCAAAGTGGCTGACCCGAGACTACCGCGGTGAGTGGAAGGTCTAGAGGGCTGCAAGGGCCGGAGCAGAGCAATATTTAACCATCACGGAGGCACGCCCGGTTAAGGGGCGTGCCTTTTTCATGAAAAAATTCCTTCAAAAATAAATACCATGAAAATTCAAGCCAAGATCCCGGTGAGCGCCTTGTTCGCCCTGCTGCTCTCAGCATGTGAAAAGCCTTCCGATCAAGAATCCCAAGTGAAGGCCGACCCGAAAGAAAAGCAAAATACGCAATCCTTTCCGCCATTGCCGGAACTCTGGCAGGAAAAAGGCGGGATCCGGGAGACCACCGAGGACCTGATGGCCTTGCACGTTGCGATGCAACGTTACCTGAAGGCAAACAATGACATCTGGCCCCAGGCTCCTCGTGTGATGATGGATGACGTTGTGCCCTCGGAGCAAGCTCTGCAAGAGCAGGTTGAACACCAGGGCAACCTGGTAGAGCCCAATGCCGCCTCCCTGGCTGCCTTCCGGAAGTTCTGGATGGACACCCTCAATCCCTTTGGTGCCACAGCCCAACATTGGCAACATTCCGGAAAACCGCGCGGCATGCGTTTCAATCCCACGTTCTATGAACCTAACCGGTTTGACCGGGACAAGGGCGCCTCCTATCGAGAAAATAACGGTGACGAAGGACAGCGGTGGCATACCGGTGAAGCGGTGTGGTTCTCAACTGACCCCCTCGGAGGAGGCGACAAAATTTTTATCACTGCATCCGGCCGACTGGTGGACCATGGCGTGGAGACCACCATCAAACTGCCCGTAGAGTCACGCAACCAGCCCCTCACCCAGACCGCAGGCAACCTGATTAAGATCAGCATTCGTCACAACGGAGCCTACGTCGTTGAGGGAAAGCTGGTGACCGAGGAAGGCCTCACCAAATGGATGAGCGAGGAGTTCGAGAAAAAAACCGATCTCAAGGTCCTGATCCGCTATGACAAGGACGCCAAGCACCTCTACCTTGCCAACGTGATGTCCATCTGCCGCCAAGTCGGGGTTCAGAAGGCGAACATCGCAGTCAAAACTGAACAGTAGGATTCCACAGACGCCCGTCTTAAGCAAAACGGCACCACGGGACAATCTCCCCGTGGTGCCGTTTGTGATGAATAATAGAGCTTGTTTTAGCTTTCGCTCCCCTGCTCGCCGCCTTCGGCTTCACCTTCCTCACCGGGCCGCCACTCTTCGGCAACCTGGAAGGCCTGCTCAAGACCCACAAGGTCTGAACTCGGACGCAGTGCCTCAAAGGCAGCAGTCTCTTTCTTGAGCTCATCCTCACTGTAGGAGGCAGCCTTAATGGAAAGGCCAATTCGGCGTTCCGCCTTGTCGACCTTGATCACGCGAGCCTCGACCTCATCGCCGATATTAATGACATCCTTGACCTTAGTGACATGCTCCTCGGAAAGCTGGGAAATATGCACCAATCCGTCAACATCACCCTCAAGCTGCACAAAGGCACCGAAGGTTGCAATCTTGGCAACCGTTCCCTTAACCAGATCACCCACATTGAACTTGGCGCCGATTTCCTCCCAAGGGTCCGTCTCAAGCTGCTTGACTCCAAGGCTGATACGCTGGTTTTCCTTATCAATTTCCAGCACCACAGCCTCAAGTGCATCACCCTTCTTGAGAGTCTCACTCGGATGGTTGATCTTGCGCGTCCAGCTAAGGTCAGAAACGTGCACCATGCCGTCAATACCGTCCTCAAGCTCAATAAATGCACCGTATGGGGTGAGGTTACGCACATCGCCCTTGATCGTGCTGCCAATCGGGTAGCGGGTCTCCACTTCATCCCAGGGATTGGGCTCAAGCTGACGAACCCCAAGGGAAATCTTCTGCTCCTCCGTATTGATACCCAGGACTACAGCTTCAAGCTCCTGCCCCATTTCAAGAACATCCGATGGGCGCGTGATGCGCTTGGTCCAAGACAACTCGGAAACATGGATAAGACCCTCAACTCCCTCGGCAACCTCAACAAATGCACCGTAAGGAACAAGCTTGGTGATTCTGCCCTTGACGTGCCCTCCGACAGGGAACTTCGCTTCAATGTCCTCCCATGGATTTGGTGTCAACTGCTTCAGACCCAGAGAAACGCGTTCTTTGTCCTTATCAACCTCAAGGATCTGCACCGTCACCATCTGGGCAATGGTCAACATCTCACTAGGATGATTGATACGTCCCCAGCTCATATCCGTAATATGAAGCAGACCGTCCATTCCCTTCAGATCCACAAAAGCACCGAAATCGGTAAGGTTCTTGACCATACCTTCAACAGTGTCACCCACAGTGACCTCCTCGAGAAACTTCTGCCGCTCAAGGGAACGCTCAGCCTCAATGACCTCACGACGACTTAACACAACATTCTTGCGCTCATCATTGAGCTTAACGATCTTGAAGTCGTAGATGTTACCTACATACTCCGTGAGATCTTTGGGCGGAATAATATCAATCTGTGAACCGGGAAGGAACGCCTCGACACCAACATTGACCATGAGGCCACCCTTGACCACTGCCTTGACCTTGCCTTTGACCAAGCCGCCATCGTGGAAAACCTTGGCAATCTTGTCCCAGTTCTGTTTGTGTGCGGCCTTCTCCTTGGAAAGGACAATCATGCCCTCATCGTTCTCAAGGCGCTCAAGTAGGACTTCGATCTCGTCGCCTACAGCAAATTCTTCATCTTCAAATTCGGAAACGGGAATAGCGCCCTCCGACTTGTAACCAATATCCACCAGAACGATTTGTGGTTGGATTTCGAGGATTCGACCAAGAACGATCGAGCCTTCACGGAACTCGCGGAAGGACTTGTCAATTAAACTGAGTAAATCAGCACTCATAGGATTGGGTTTGTAAGGTTGGGTTTTTAGGTTAACCGACTACGTCGTTGCCCCGGAGTTTCATCCCCAACCGGTCACCGGGACGCCTATAAGACCAGACGGGGAGGCGGAGTTTAAAGCATCAAGAATAATGTGCAAGGTTTATTGCCCGTATTAGCTTCTGGCAGGGCTACTTGATACGGCAAGAAAACCATAGTCCGGATCATCCGCAATGATCACTCTCGACATATTAATTGTAAGTTATTGATTATGAGTTTGTTAAAATTTATACAAGAAAGCTACACTAATATTAAGCATCTGAGTTTAAGGCAGGAAAATCCCCTCAGTGGGACTGGTAT
>CALCSP010000528.1 GCA_937893785.1 uncultured Verrucomicrobiales bacterium | reverse complement strand
TAATGATGAAAAGGTCTACGATGGTGACGGTATTTTCTGGAACGAGGCGAAGGCACTGGCTTCAAGCCGCAACCCGTGGGACAACAACAACAACAACATTGATGTCGCCAACCTGATCGACTTCATGCTGCTCTGGGTAAGCGGTAACTCGGAAAGCGAGGTCAGACTACTCGGCTCCAAAGCCCAGGGACAACCCTTCCGCTTCCAGATGAAGGACGCCGACGGATACCTGCGCCCGACAGGAAAATCAGTAACAGATCAGGGCCCCTTAAACCTGATGTCAAGTTTGCGTAGCGGCAATGCCGACTTTGCCATGCTCGTCGCCGACCGTATTCATATGCACTTCTTCAATGACGGAGCATTGACACCGGCAAAAAACATCGAGCGTTTGCAGAAACGCGTCGATGAGGCGCAGCCCGGATTTATTGCTGAATCCGCACGCTGGGGCGACCGCTTTCGTGAATACCAGGACTGGCTCAATTACCAGCAGAACCTCGTCAATAACCACTTCCCAGACCTTGCCCAAACCATGATCGGACGCTTCCGCTCAGCCGGAATGTATCCGGACATCATTGCCCCGATCTTCAGTCAGCACGGCGGTTCATTATCAGAAGACACCCCGCTGACAATAGCTACCGACGCCGACAGGATTTACTACACATTGGATGGAAGCGATCCTCGACTCCCGGGTGGAGCCCCAAATCCTGACGCTCTCATTGCCTCCTTCGGCGGCGGTCTTCCGACCCCTATCACCTATATAACAAGCGGCCACGAATGGCGCTATCTGGATGACGGCAGTGACCAAGGCACCACTTGGAGAAACACAAATTTCGATGATTCCGGATGGGCTAGCGGTCCATCGGAGCTTGGATACGGCAGTGACGGAGAAGGTGCAGGGACAACCTTGGGCTTCGGGCCGGATGCTTCAAGCAAGTATCCCACCACTTACTTTCGCACGACTGTCGATATACCCGATCCCACAATATTCTTTAACTTTTTACTAAGGCTAAAATACGACGATGGCATCGCCGTTTACATCAACGGCTCCGAAGTCCTAAGGCAGAATCTCGAACCCAATGCGAGCTTCAGCTCGTTTGCCTCCGGTAATGTTAACGATGAGAACGGATGGAAAGACTACACCGTGCCGAAGTCGGCACTTTCAGCGGGAAATAACGTCATCGCCGTCGAAATCCACCAAACCAGTGGAACAAGCTCGGACATCCGCCTCGACATGATCTTACGCGGTGAAACCAGTCAGGGAGGTGGAGACAACGTTTCTGATCCCCTTTTCCTTTCTCAACCTACGATGATTCGCGCTCGATCCTTCAATACGGCCAGCAATGAATGGAGCGCGCTCAATCAGGCATTTTTCTCCATCGACACGATACCCGCGAGTGCCACAAACCTCGTTATTTCAGAGTTTCACTATCATCCCTCTAATCCAACCAGCGATGAAGAATCTCAGATCAGCAACGATCGGGATGACTTTGAATTTATCGAGTTTTTCAACCCGGGAACATCCGCACTGGACCTTGGTGGGGTTCGTTTCCAGTCCGGAATCAACTTCACCTTCCCCCAGCAGGCCATCCTTCCCGCAGGACAATACATGTTGCTGATCCGCAATCATGAAGCCTTTGAGGCAAGATACGGGGCAAGCAATGTTGCCTTTTATGAATACAGCGGGCGACTGAGTAATGATGGTGAGGCTTTGCGTATCGTCGACACGGATAACACAACTATCATTGATTTCACTTATAATGACCAGGTTCCCTGGCCAACCACTGCAGACGGTGAGGGATCCAGCCTTGTTCTAACAAACCCGACAAGCATCCCAGACCATAATGACCCAGCTAACTGGTCAGCCAGTCGCAACTTGGGGGGATCTCCAGGCACCGCCGAGGGATCCGGCATCTCATACGCAGTCTGGGCAACCCTGAACAATGTTAAGGGATCGCCCAAAGATGACGACGATGGTGATGATATCAGTAACTACCTTGAATTCCTTTTCGGCTCGAAACCCAACCTTGCCAGTGATGCCCCTGCCCCCACTACTGGACTTACCCGAATTGGAGAAAACGATTACCTGACTATCACGTTTCGCAGGAACATGGACGCCGAGGGCCTTCTTGAACTGGAATTATCCGGAGATCTCGCAACTTGGTCCTCAAGTCCCGACCTATTTGAAACCCTCTCCATCACAGACAACGGTGACAACACATCCACTATCACAATCCGCCTTGCCAATCCTGTGAGAGAACTGAACCGACAGGTCTTTTTGCGCATGCGCGGCAGCTAATATCTCCGTCTGTTCTCATAGAGTCCCATCGCTGGCACATAGCCTTGGTCGACTTCCAGAATAATGCCGAAAAGGCGACCTCCTCTTCATGGCAAGTGACTCTGTTTGACGCTGTTATTACTAATTTTCTGCCATTGCATTATAAAACCCATGACCCCATAATTAGTGCATGCAAAACGGGGAAATTCACGGCATTGCCAAGCTCTTTTCATTAGGCACACTGCTCGCTCTGGCCTTGTTCTCCTTTAGTGGGTGCAAACCTGCTGAAGAAACAGAAACCGGACAAGCAAAGCCTCCTGAACAGAATAATGCCCTCGAACAAAAGCCCCCCACCGGCAAGAAAACCCCAACACCGAAAGAAACCACTCCCCCAGAAGCAACCACTCCCCCGGAACCAAGCACTCCCCCGGAAGAAATTGACTTAAGCAAATTAAAGCCAAACCCGATTGGAGATTTTACCTGGGAGATAAAAGGAAACCTAGTCACCATCATCAAATGCAAAGCCAGCGGCACCGTGGTCCTTCCGGAAAAAATTGCCGGGTTCCCAGTTGGCCGCATCGGGTCACTGGCATCAGATAGCAATACTCTGCCAAGTTCACTGAAAGCAGCAAACGCCATCCCTGATGGAGTAACCCGTTTGGTCGTTCCCGAAACCCTTAAAAGCATTGGCGATGGAGCATTCTATGATTGCAAGAGTCTGACCATCCTGAACCTTCCAGATCAGCTGACAAGCATCGGCAGGTATGCCTTTTACGGTTGCGATAAACTCAACAAAATCACTCTCGGCAAAAGCCTTACAACTATCGGTGAAGGAGCATTCTATCACTGCGCTAATCTGGAACCTTTGATCTTGCCAGACACCCTCAACAGAATTGAAGCAATGGCGTTTCATGGCTGCAACCGCTTCACTGAAATCACCATACCCGATGCTGTAAACAATATTTCACATGCGGCTTTTGATGGCTGCACCAATCTTGAAACAATCACGGTCACTGAAAAAAACGGCACCTTTGCAAGTATCGACGGAGTACTCTTCAATAAGGCTGGCCAAGTCCTTATAAAATGCCCACAAACACGAAAAGGTGACTATCAGGCCCCTCCCTCGGTCACTGAAATTGGCACAGCCGCCTTTTATCGGTGCGCGTCACTGACATCAATCACCCTGCCTGATGGAGTCTCCAATATCCGCAATGATGCATTTCGTGAATGCACTTCACTGAAAACACTTAAGCTCCCGCAACATCTCACCAGCCTAGGCTCCTCAGCCTTTGCTTTTTGTCAGGCACTTGAAAGTGCCAGCATCCCTTCGGGAGTCACCACAATCGATAAATATGTATTCCATGGGTGCAAAAGCCTCAAAAGCATTTCTCTTTCAGCTAACCTAACGAGTATCGGCAACCATGCCTTTAGTGGATGCACCTCAATAACCGGTGTCTCAATGCCTGCAAAACTCACTTCGATCGGCAACAATGCGTTTGAAGAATGTACCAACTTGGACAGCCTGACACTACCCGGAAAACTCTCGACAATTGGCATTGCTGCTTTCAGGAATTGCCGCGGGCTCAAACAAATTAATATACCAGACCCCGTAACCAATATTCAGGAGTTCACCTTTGCTGGTTGTGAAAGCCTGACCAGCACATCACTGGGTAAATCAATCACGAATATTGGCAACTATGCTTTCAATGGGTGCTCACAGCTCCGTGAACTTTCCATTCCGGATACAGTCACCACCTTCGGAGCGGGGGCATTCGCCTCCTGCCAAAGCCTTGAAAGCATCATCATTCCTGACGGTATCAATCACACCATTTCCACCTCTGCCATTACGGAGAAAGCAAATACCCTCTCGCCCTTTCACGGCTGCAGCGGGTTAAGAAAGGTCACCATCATGGTATCTATGACCAACGGTAATCACACGAGATGGATCAATAATGCAGATCTGGGAACCACTGGTATCAAAGAGGTCATTTTCGGAGAAGGAGTAACCAGTATTGGCGGTGATACATTTCGAGATTGTTCCTCTTTGGAAAATATTATTTTCCCCGAAAGTTTGACCACAATTGACAGTGGAGCCTTTCGCGGGTGCAGCAACCTCAAGCAACTCAGCCTTCCCTCCAAGCTATCTTCAGTTGGTAGCAGTGCCTTCAGAGAATGCACCAGTCTGCAAACCATTGAACTTCCCTCCCCTATAACAGCAATTGCCGATCAGCTTTTTATGGGATGCGTTAGCTTAACAGGAATCAAGTTTGGCACAAACGTGACTACTATCGGAAAATATGCCTTTGCCAATTGCACCCTCCTCAAGGACCTCGAAATCCCGGAGAAATTGATCACAATCGGTGATGGAGCATTCGCCTCTTGCCAAAGCCTTAAATCCATTACCCTTCCCGAGGGCCTTAATCACTCCATATCCACTGGAAATTCCACGGGGACTCTCACAGGAACTTCCCTGTCACCGTTTTATGGATGCAGCGCGCTGACCAGCGTAACAATTAAGATCGCGTCAATCAATACCGGTCATACGGCATGGATTGACAATGATCAGCTGAAAACAAATGCCATCACCGAAATTATTCTTGCAGAAGGAGTCGACGACATCGGTGATGGAACATTCAGAGACAAAAGCAGCATTGAAAAGGTAAGCGTGCCGGTAAGTGTAAGCCGGATTGGCTCTGCTGCCTTTCAGGATTGTGCCAGCCTCAAGGAAATCTCTATCAGCCGGGTAACTGCCAGTATCGCGGGCAACGCCTTTGATGGGTGCAGACAACTCACCGCCATCAATATTGCCGACGGCAACAGCACTTACTCCAGCAAAGATGGCATTCTTCTTAACAAGTCCGGGGAAATCCTACTCAAGTGCCCCGAAGGAAAAGTGGGGCCATGCACCATACCCGAGGGAGTCACATCCATTAATGGCAACGCATTCCGCAACTGCACCTTGTTAACGGAAATCACTATCCCGGAAAGCGTCACAGCCATTGGGTCACATGCCTTCAGCCATTGCACTAATCTTGCAAGCATCACCCTGCCCACAAGCACAGTCACTATCGCAGATTATGCCTTTGCCTCCTGTAAAAAACTGACGTCCGTCACCATCCCGAAGACCGTCACTACAATCGGCACGTTTGCGTTTTCAGACTGCAGCTTACTCAAGCAAGTGACGATTGGAGAAAATGTCAGCAGCATTGGCAATGGAGCATTCAGTGACTGCAATCAACTTATAACGGTCAAGATCCTTGGCAGAGGCATCTCCGAGGCAACTGGGGTTTTCAACAACTCCCCCGCAACGGTGTATTATCAACCCGGAGCACAGGGATGGGGAGCGTTCTGGAATGATAGGCCCCTAAGAGCCATCGCAGAGCTTCCCTGATTCAATAATCTGTGGCGGACCATATTTTTTGGTATTAGCCATTGCCATAATCAACTTGACCCAGAATCCACTGATCGCACAACTTTGAACAAATCTATAATCGCTCTTAAAACTGAACCGAACACACTATGAAAAAAACCAACCTCCTCATTGCCGCATTTATTTTCTCGTTGAGCAGCTTGACCGTCCAGGCAGAGCGCCTCGTTCTGGTTGGCGCCTCCTACGGCAAGAACATCCTAGCTATTTGTGATGCTGAAGGAAATCCCATCTGGCAACATAAGACTGCTGGCCCAAAGCGCGGGCACACCGGTCACCATGATGTCCACCTACTGGCAAACGGCAACATCCTCTTCCACGACACTTGGACTACACTGAAAGAAATTACCCTCGATCAGAAAGTTGTCTGGGAATACGACTGCGCAAAGAGCAACGGGAACCAGGGAAAACGTGTAGACGTGCACGCGTTCGCCCGAATGCCAAACGGCAACACCGTCATTGTCGAGAGTGGTGTCGGACGCATCATCGAAGTGGATAACTCCGGCAAGCTCGTTCATCAATTCCCCCTAAAGAAAGGTGGCACTCAGTCCACCCGCTGGGTTCGGCAAACACCCAAGGGAAACTGGCTGGTGTGCTCAGAGAACCCAGGCGTCGTCACCGAATATGACAGGCAAGGCAATGTCGTATGGGATTACCTAATCAAGACGCGTGTTTACGGGGCAATCCGCCTCAAAAGCGGCAACACCCTAATTGCATCCGGAAGTGGTAACAGCATCGTCGAGGTCACTCCGGATAAAAAAGTTGCCTGGGAAGTCAAAGGTCAGGTTCCGGGGACGGATATCAAGCTGAAGTGGATGACCTGCCTACAGGAGCAGGAAAACGGCAACTACATCGTAGGCAACTGCCATGCCGGTCCGGACAACCCGCAAATATTCGAGATAACCAAGGACAAAAAGGTGGTCTGGGAGTTCAATGAATTTGAACTGGTCGGAAACGGGCTCGCCTGCTGGCAGGTCCTCAATGACGAGCAGTCCGCTATGGTTCGGAAAAAACTCGCTGCATTGAAATAGAATTTCACTACTCGGCGAGCCCCTGAGGCCTCATCTTGTGGAAATGAATCCCATAGAAAAGCCCTATACCATCGTCCAGTTCACTAGATTGATTGGAGCCATTGGCTATTGGGTTATGGGTATCTGTACTCTGGTCCTGCTGGCTGTCAGCCTTATCTGGGGAAATGCCGCAATGTTCTTTACCTTATGCATCCCTGTCGGGTTTGTGGCATTATCCATATGGGATAAACGCCGTTGTAAAAAAAAATACGGAAAAGACTGGCAACGCAAAGGCGGCTGGGATGGAAGCTCCGGCAGCAGTGGCGATTAGCCCTCACAAAAAGTCGATTGACCGACAATCAACAAATGACACCCTGCCTTGTAAAAAACAGGCTTCCACTTTCCAAAATTTACCTGCAAAATATATAACATGCATAACTTCTCAAGACGTCACTTTATCCGCACAGCCGCACTCGGAAGCAGTGCCATCGCCCTCTCCCCTAACGGCATTGCCGCCGACAAGGATGACCCAAACCGATTCCAGATCGGGATTCAGGAATACACTTTTCACCGCTGGCTTAATGGAAAAAAACTTAAGCACCTCGACTACCCTGCACTGGCAAAAGAGAAACTCGGCATCACCCACATTGAATACTGGAACCGTCCCTTCATGGGCAAACACACTGATAAGGCTTATGTCGGAGAACTCGTCAAACGCACCACCGGCGAAG
>CALCSP010000527.1 GCA_937893785.1 uncultured Verrucomicrobiales bacterium | reverse complement strand
TCCTCAGTAATCATTTCGACGTCTTCTCCATCCGAAGGCACAGTCGATGCATCATCAGGAGTTGTCCCAACTTGCCCTTCTACTGGGACAGCACCTGCTGGTAACGGCATGCCCTCGGGAGATATACCGCTGGCCATCATTTCTCCTACAGTCATACCGGTCGGAATAAATTCTTCACTAGTCTTCCGGAAAGTGCGAACCAAAATAAACAACCCTATCCCGGCGAGAGCAACATAGATGAGCGATTTGCCCAAATCCCAAAATCTATCCCAAAAGGTGCTGGCAGCCACATCATTAATCATTTGAGTTCTGGCCGTTTGATCAAAATTTGCGGCAACCACCTGAACCTTGGTCTCGTCCAATACGTAAGGCCCCAAGGCAAGTACTGCAGCCGTGCGTAATTCTGCCATTTTGCCGGCCACGAACTGATCAGGATTTTCGAGCTTATTTGTGTTCACGAATACGGCGGCATTCAAATCCAGAATATTGCCAGGAAGAACCACCCTGTTCGTCATTATTTTTGACAATGCATACTCGGTGGTGTTGTCACTTCTAAGAAAACCAACCGAGTTGGTTGCACTGTTTACAACCTGCGTATTAGGGCCACCAGTATCGATATTTGGAGTCACACCTGCCGGCCCACCCGGAGCTGTGCCAGGTTCCGTTGTTCGCTCTAGGGATGTCGTAACACTGTTTGTAATCGGATTCTGGTTTTCATAAATCTCTGAGGTAATAGTTTCTGAATCGGTTGCAATCTTTGCTGAAACCCGTGCCACCACATTGCCGTTTCCAACGACCGTTTCGAGCATACTCTCCACCTTCTCGGAAAGGTAATTTTCCAATTCCTGTCGAGCTCTCAGACGACCTGAAGTAACAGCCACCAGCGAGCCTTCCTCCTCATGAGTGGAAAGGACGTTGCCAGAATTATCGACAACTGAAACGTGATCGACACTCAAGCCTTCAACCGAGTTGGCAACCAGCATCTGGATCGCGCTTACCGTCTCCGCCTTGGGTCTCCCCATCCCTCTCATGGTCAGAAAAACAGATGCCGTGGCATGTCTGCCTGGATCAATTAACAAGCGGTTTTCAGGGTTGACGATCATCACCCGGGCCGATTCTATCCCACTAAAATTGGAAATAGTCCGGGCCAATTCACCCTGCACAGCACGGTTATAGTTTGCGTGCTGCATGAAATCCGACATACCAAGCGTGTTCTTGTCCAACAACTCGTAGCCAATTCCCTCGCCCTTCGGGATGCCCTGGATTGCCAGCTTCATCCGCATCTGGTGAACCTCGGACCGGGGCACAAAAACCGTGCCGCCACTGCCGCCGATCTTATATTCGACGTTGTTCTCCTCCAGAGCCTGGGTCACTTTGCCGGCTTCACTAGGATCAAGGTTACCGTAGAGTAGCGAATACTCCGTGCGCCCGCTCCAAAATAACACGGAAACCACGCCTGCGACCACCGCCAGTGTGGTCGCCGAGACGGTGATCTTCTGGTTCAGGCCAAGTTCCTTCCAGATCCCGACCAACTGTTTAAAAAGTTCCTTTATCGCTTGCATCCTTGCCTCGCTTTAAATTTCAAAATCAGAGTCCCATCGACATCAGTTCCTTGTACGACTCGAGCAATTTGTTGCGTAACTCCACCATCATGGTGAATGCGACGCCGGCCTCCTGAAACTCGGTCATCACCTGATGCATCGGCACATTTTCGCCGGCCAGCATAGACTTGAGCGTGTTGCCCATGGTCGCATGCTTGTCGTTGACCTCATGCACAAACTTGCCGAGCACGTTGTCAAACACCCCGCCGTCGGCCGGCTGCACCTGTCCGGGGGAAGCCGGGGCCGCGCTTGGCCCTACCGGGGAAACTTGGCCAAGCGATGATGGCACTTGGGCCGCTTGGCCAAGGCCCTGCATCTGCTTGGCCATCGCCTCCATAGCTTGCGACTGGGCCACATGCCCGTCGAGCATGTTCCGGGTCAGCGGGTTGGTGTTGAATGAAATTGGCTGCATTTAATTAGTTCTCGTAAGCCCGGTTATTTACCCATGTTTAGCGTCTGCATCGCCATCATTCTAGATGTACGGATCACCGACATATTCGCCTCATAAGCAC
>CALCSP010000526.1 GCA_937893785.1 uncultured Verrucomicrobiales bacterium | reverse complement strand
TTCCGTGTTCTCTCAACCATGTTCTCCTGTCGTTGTATATAGCCCGCGTATTTGAACTCTATTTCGACTAAGTCCCAAATTTCAGTTGGCAAGAGGCTTTTGATTTCGGTTGGGAGTTTCGATGAAACATTTTCTGGCTTGCGAAACCACTCATCGATCTTGAGACCTTCATGAACCATCTTTTTTCCAAGTTTTAAGCCCCGGCTGAGTAATTCTGACTTTTTACTCACGCGATCCACACGGGTGCCATCAACGAGTCCGCATTTGGCGGCTGTAGGGGTCAGGCGGATGTCTGCATTGTCCTGGCGGAGTAGAAGTCTATATTCTGCGCGACTGGTGAACATTCGGTATGGTTCTGTTACTCCCGATGTGACCAGATCATCGATCATTACTCCTATATATGAATCAGCGCGCGATAGAGTAAAAGGGTGATCTCCTTTGATCTTAAGCGCTGCATTCGCACCCGCAATCAGTCCTTGCCCGGCAGCCTCTTCATATCCTGAAGTACCGTTGATTTGTCCTGCAAAATACAATCCTTCGATGCGCTTTGTTTCGAGGGTTGGCGAAAGTTGCGTCGGCGGGCAGTAATCATATTCGACGGCATATCCTGGCCGGATCATTTCTGCGTTCTCTAGGCCCTTTATTGAGTGAATAAAGTCTAATTGTACTGAGTAGGGGAGTGAGGTCGAAATTCCATTGACGTAATATTCTGAGGTGTGTTTTCCCTCCGGCTCTAAAAACACCTGGTGACGCTCTTTATCTGCAAATTTTACCACCTTGTCTTCGATCGATGGACAATAACGGGGGCCAATTCCTTCGATCGTTCCTGAATACATCGGCGACTGATCCAAGTTGGATCGAATAATATCGTGTGTCGATGCATTGGTATAGGTGATCCAGCACGGCGATTGTTCCACATGGAACAATGGATTGCCCCAACGATTTAGCGTAAAAGTCTCGGAGGGGTCTAATTGCTCTTTGTTAAGACCAATTGTATCCGCCATGAAACTGAAAAGGGGAGGATCATTGTCTCCATCCTGCCTTTCACAAGCATTATAATCGATAGATCTACCATTTAGTCGACAAGGAGTACCTGTCTTAAACCTTTCAACAGCAAACCCCAAGTTTGCAAGCGCACCAGATAAGGTGGATTGAGGATCACCCATTCGACCCCCGGACTGATTTTGTTTACCAACATGCAACAAACCGCGCATAAAGGTTCCTGAGCTAATAACCACTGATTTTGCTTTAAATGTGATGCCAAGGTTAGTGGATACTCCAGTAATGCGGTCTCCAGAAACCAACAGCTCGGAAACATTGCATTGATGCAAATCCAGACCGGCTTGGTTTTCCATTAGGTATTTTATCCGGAATTGATAAGCCTTTTTATCACACTGCGCCCTTGGTGCTCGAACGCTGGGACCCTTTGTGGCATTCAGCATTCGAAATTGAATACCAGTGGCATCTGTATTGAGCCCCATAATTCCACCAATGGCGTCAATTTCTCTTACCATATGTCCCTTGGCCAGCCCCCCAATAGCTGGATTACAAGACATTTGTCCAATGGTGTCCAGGTTTTGAGTAAGGACAGCCACTTTGCAATTTAATCTGGCAGCCGCCATGGCGGCTTCCACCCCAGCATGGCCGGCGCCAATGACTATGACATCGTAGGTTTGTGGAAAGGTATACAAGGTTTGGGAGGGTTCGGTATTGGCGGAAAAAACAATTTAAGGAATCAACTTGAAGGAGCAACTGGCTAAAAAGGGCATGTTCCACGTGGAACATCTCTTTATATTTAGGAAAACCAAACCTTGTTGAGCTCGAAAAACAAGTAATTCAATCATAATCGTTTGATAGTCAACGAATTACATATAAAAAGGCAGTTTTCTAATTCCCTTTTTAAAGAAAGAGATGGATTGGAAACAGAAACATTTAAAGATTGGATTTTGGTCGAAGAGGGGGTGAGTAGTTGGCAAAGAAATCAAAATACGGCGGATGCCTCAAAAGTCATATCACATCCTAGAACCCAGTGAGAAATAGGATAACTTAAAACACATTATGTCCCGACGAGTAATCATCAGCCTATTTCTTGTTTTTTTATTCGTGGCAATCCGAACCGTTCCTGTTTATGCAGGCGAGCAAACCGTGCGCGCTTTGGCAAACCTTTCGCCGATGGCGGCATTGGCACTTTGTGGGGGAATGTTTATGCCGCGGCGAACGGGGGTCGTCCTAACCTTCGGCGCCTTTATCATCAGCGATGGACTCTTGAATTTTCATTATCAACAACCGTTGTTCAATACATACTCAATCATTCTTTTCCTTAGCTTTGCCACGCTGTTTGTGGTCGGTTCCTTAATAGCAAACCGAGCCGGACCCAGTATATTACTTTGCGCCAGTATTGGCGGAACGCTTTTATTTTATGTGTTTACTAACTCGGCGGCTTATTTTTATGACCCTGCTTATCCCCCCGGCTTTTCAGGATGGATTCAGGCACTGACTACCGGCTTACCGGGATTTCCCCCTACTTGGGTATTTGGCTTGCGCTCATTAGCAGGTAACTTAGTGTTCGCGTTTGCTTTTTATATGGTGTTGCGACCACAAACGGAAAATGCCGGTATGTATGCCGCGACCCGAGCCGCATAAAAATATTACCAAATGAATACCCCACTCGTTGAACTATCAAAATACGCGCAAGCAGAAATAAATCTGCAACTCGATGCGGAAGAAAAAATATCGTTGATGCGGGAAATGATCCGCATTCGCCGTTTTGAAGAAGCATCTCTAAAGTATTATAACGCGGACAAGATGGGAGGATTTCTGCACCTCTACATTGGTCAAGAATCCATAGCGGTCGGCACGATTTCACTATGTGGTGCAAATGATCACATTATCACGGCTTACCGTGACCATGGTCATGCACTTGCTGTAGGAATGGGAATGAATGAGTGCATGGCTGAGTTGTTTGGTAAGGCAACCGGATGCTCGAAGGGTAAGGGTGGATCCATGCATTTCTTTGCGCCGGACAAAAACTACTGGGGTGGTCACGGCATTGTGGCTGGTCAAACACCCCTTGGTATAGGCCTTGCTTATGGAATTAAGTATAAGGGTCTTACGGGGGCGTCTCTTTGCTTTCTTGGAGATGGAGCCGTAAACCAAGGTGCGTTTCATGAGTCACTAAACCTGGCTGAACTTTGGGATCTGCCTGTAATCTACATTATCGAAAACAATGGATATTCCATGGGCACTAGCCAGAAGCGCTCCTCAGCATTCAAGGGAAGTCTTGCTCAGCGAGGCGAGGCGTATGGGATCGCATGGGAAAGCGCAAAAGGGCACGACCTCTACGAAGTGCGCGCAAAAACGAAAGCCGCTCTTGACCGGGCACATCGGGAAAATCGTCCAACGATTTTGGAACTTGCGACATATAGATACCAAGGGCACTCGGTTGCAGACGCAAATGCTAAAAAGTACAGAACCCCAGAAGAAATTGTACACCATAAAGAAAACTTCGACCCTCTCAATGTATGGAAAAATCAGTTAATCCAGGAAAACGTTTTGGATGAAGATACATACCGCAAAATTGATTCAGAGGCGAAGGCAGAGGCGCGGCAAGCAGCAGAATTTGCTGAGCAAAGCCCCTACCCGGAAATAAGCGAAATAACAGATGATGTCTATTTTGAAGTGGACAAGAAAACAACCGCAGGCAGTCAGGGGCGGCACTTCTTTCATGATTAATGCTGATGCACCAAAAGGGAAAACTGAAGCTACTAAAATTACATGACCATGACGCTTTATAGGCACGCACTAAACAGGGCACTTGATGAAGAACTCGCCCATGATGACAACGTCGTTATTATTGGGGAAGAGGTTGCGGAATATGACGGTGCCTACAAGGTAACAGAAGGACTATGGAAAAAGTGGGGGGATAAGCGTGTCGTGGATGCACCGATTTCAGAAGCTGGATTTATTGGCATGGGTATCGGCGCATCAATGCTGGGAGTTCGCCCCGTGATGGAGTTGATGTTTTACAGCTTTGCCTACGTAGCATTTGACCAGATGATCAACAATGCGGCCTGTGTGCGTTATATGTCTGGTGGACTAATTAATTGCCCTATTGTCGTAAGGGGCCCCGCAAATGGGGGAACGAATGTCGGAGCGACACACTCACATACACCAGAGAATCTTTTTGCGAACATGCCCGGACTCAAGGTAGTTGTCCCGTCAAATGCAAGAGACGCATATGGGCTGATGAAAAGTGCTATTCGCGATAATGACCCGGTATATTTCATGGAAAATACCCTGCTTTATGGTGATCCAGCGGCCGCTAGCGAGTTACCGGAAGAGGAATTCACCTTACCTATAGGCAGTGCCGAAGTGAAGCGGCAGGGGACCGATGTTAGTCTGATTGCTCATGGGCGCTCTGTGATTGTCGCGCTTGAAGCAGCTAAACAACTACAAGAAGAGAAAGGGGTGGATGCTGAGGTGGTGGATCTTCGTTCCATCAGACCACTGGACGAAGAAACAATACTCAATTCCGTGGTTAAAACGAACAGGGCAGTTTTAATTGACGAAAACAAACCTTTCTGTGGAGTGAGTTCTCAAATTGCCGCAACCATTCAGCAGGAGGTTTTTGATGATCTTGATGCACCGGTTTTACGAGTCACATCCATTGATGCGCCTGCCATTTACAGCCCCCCTCTCGAAAAAGAACAGATTCCCAACGTGGGCAGAGTAGTCGAGAAGGTGATGCAATTAGGATAGATAAACCGGGCAAAGAAACCGTAAAACAATTTCAAGAGAATAGATAAAAATGCCGAATTTTGTTCAAATGCCAAAATTGAGCGACACTATGACAGAGGGCACTTTGCTCAAGTGGTTGGTCAAGGTTGGCGACAAAGTGGACGTTGGTGATCCATTGGCCGAGGTTGAAACCGACAAGGCGACCATGGAAATGGTGGCGTTTGATGATGGAACGGTAGGAGCTCTTTATGTCGAAGAGGGAACCAAAACAGCACTTGGGGAAACCTTGGCGGTGCTGCTTGACGAAGGTGAGGAGGCTCCAAATAAGCCACCAGCAGGGGAAACCATGGCGATTGGCAGTGATGAAGATAGCCATGTCGAGGAGGCACAAACAACAAGCCCTGATGTTTCGCAAAACGTGGAGTCAGGCGGCGATAAGGCTTCCCGGGTAAAAGCGTCTCCGTTAGCACGAAAAATAGCAAACGCCCAAAACATCGACCTATCCAAGATCACCGGTAGTGGTCCAGGTGGGAGAATTGTGAAACGTGATTTAGAGAGCGCTCCTACTGTCAGCACTTCAGTGGTGAAGGATGTCAAACCTCCCGCCACAATCAGCCCAGCCCCCGCTGCTGGCCAAGACCAGCGCATCGAGCTCAGCTCGATGCGCGCCATTATAGCAGAAAGATTATTGGCATCGAAAACCCAAATTCCTCATTTTTACTTACATGTGGAACTGGACGCAGAGCCATTAATGGGGCTTTTGAAACAGGCAAATATAGCAGCAGGTGAAAAATCCAATAAGTTAACAATCAATGACGTTATCCTTAAGGCAGCGGCCAGTGCTGCCGTAGCTGAGCCACGGGTCAATGCCTCTTTCGACGGCAACGCCATCATTCAATATGCGGACGTCAACCTTTCAGTTGCCATCGCTCTCGATGACGGGCTTGTCACGCCAGTAATCCGCTCCGCACAGGCGAAAAGCCTTCTGGAGATCAGCCTTGAAGTTAAGGATTTAGCACAGCGTGCAAGATCGAAAAAACTTTCACCAGATGAATTCAATGGTGGCACAATAACAGTATCCAACCTAGGCGCTTACGGAATCAACAGTTTTGATGCCATCATTAACCCTCCACAGGCTATGATTCTTTCCATTGGCGGAATCGTGAAAAAACCTGTGGTCGACAATGATGGTAAAATTGTAGCGGGCGCCAGAATGGATGTGGGAATTAGCTGTGACCATCGTGTTGTCGATGGTGCAGTTGGGGCATCCTATCTTTCAGAACTCAAAAAACGCCTAGAAAATCCTGCCAGCATCCTGCTTTAACTAAGATGGATGCAGGTCAATATTAAATTGCCTCAACGGCAGTTAAATCAAAGACATTCAGGCTACCACACCTTCGCCTTCCGGATCATCTGAAATAAGGATATTAAGATGCTGATGCTCCGGTTTTTCAAGTGCGGCATCTTCGCGGACAACTAGATGCGCCAAGTTGCGCGCTTGTAGGACGAGGTCGGATTCGGTGATCAGGTCGCCAAGCTTCAATCCGCTGATGCCGCTTTGAGCCGTACCCAATAATTGTCCTGGTCCTCTCAGTCTGAGGTCGGCTTCAGCAATTTCAAAGCCGTCGGAACTCTCCTCAAGCACACGCAATTTTTCACTGGCCTCGGCACTTGGCTTGTCAGCCATCAAAATACAAAAGCTTTTGTGCTTGCCCCGACCTATTCTGCCTCGCAACTGGTGTAATTGTGCAAGACCGAAACGCTCCGCATTATAGATATACATCATGTTAGCATTGGGGACATCAACGCCGACCTCAATAACTGTGGTAGCTACAAGCACATCCGTTCGAGCTTCCCTGAAGTCGTGCATGATACTCTCCTTCTCTTCTGCGGGTATCCGCCCATGTAAAAGACTGCATTTAAAGGGTGCAAGACGCTTAACCCATTTTTGATACTCTCCCTCTACTGATTGCGCTTTCAATTTCTCTGAATCTTCAACGAGCGGGTAGACAAGGTAGGCCTGACGGCCTTTGGAAAGATGATCCTTAAGAAAGCGACTAGCCTTTTGGATATCCTTACCAGCATCTCTGAGAGCAGTAACAATTTCACCTCGTCCGGTAGGAGACTCGTCAAGTATGGACACGTCCAAGTCACCATAAACAGTCAGTGTAAGAGTTCGAGGTATAGGCGTTGCGGTCATTACAAGAACATCAGGACAGATTCCTTGACCAATGAGTCTACCCCGCTGAGTCACACCGAATTTGTGTTGTTCATCAATTACAACTAATCCGAGGTTATCGAACTCAGCGGAGTTGTAAAACAATGCGTGTGTCCCAACAAACACCTGTGTCTGCACATCATCAAAAAGGGGCATATTTTCGCTTTCTTTTCGAGTAGCCGTTCGCAAGCCAACACGAATACCCAATGGTGAAAGCCACCGACTGAGGACAAGATAATGTTGCTCGGCGAGGATTTGTGTGGGTGCCATCAAAGCTGCCTGACAACCAGATTCAACGGCGAGTAAAATGGCTGCAACAGCGACCAGCGTTTTTCCGGACCCAACGTCACCCTGAAGCAACCGGTTCATTGGTTGCTTCGATTCAAGATCACTACGAATTTCAGCTACACAGCGTGATTGGGCAGCGGTTATACGGAAAGGAAGAGAAGACAAAAAGTCATTCAGGAGCTTTCCCTCTCCACAGTGGATCGCACCGGGAAGAGACTGATGGATTGCACGGCGACGAGCCACTTTGAGCTGTAGAAGAAAGAACTCCTCGAGTGCCAGAGTGCGCCGGGCAGAAAGTAACTCGGTCTCCGAATCCGGAAAATGTATTGCCCGCAATGCCAAGCCCCTGGGGAGAAAGGTGGTTTTGTCTCCAGTTGACGGGCTACTGGGCAGGATTTCATGAAAAGCATCAGGGTCAAGGGAAGAACAAATTTCAAATAGAGCATTCCGTAAACGGCGCTGACTGATGCCCTCTTTGAGGGAATAGACTGGGGTGATACGCCCTAAGTGTATCCCGGATTCTTCTTCACCAGGGTCAAACGTTTCAAATTCTGGATGGTCCATGACCAACCTTTTGCCGCTTTGTTTTACCTTGCCGAAAAAGATAATTTGCTGTCCGACGACGACCATTTTGTGGATAAAGGCCATGTTAAACCAGCGGAGGGTAATACGGTTCATACCGCCCATTTCCTCATCCTCGATGACCGCTTCAAAGAATCGCCTACGACCGAAGTAGCGTTTGGCGCTATCTACGATAAGTCCACGAAGACAAACAGAACTGCCGGTTTCACCTGGCGGAAAGGCGTGAAACTGCACACGGTTTTCATAGCGTCTAGGGTAATAGGCAAGAAGGTCAGAAAGATAACGGCAACCAACTTTCTCCAGTTGGCTACAAAGTTTTTTGTCGATAGCCTGCAGTTCAGCAATTGGCGTTTCGGGTCGAAGCGTGGACATGGAAAGATAAAATTATTCCGCAGGTCGAATTGCACGCACATTCATTTGCAGGCTGACTCTTCCCCTAAAGTCGTTACGCATAATGGTAAAAGCCACATCCCATGGCGCACGAGGCAAACCGTTTTCTACACCGTTAAAATAAATAGCATCGCGAACAACCATGTCTTGCTGCAGACTGAAACGATAATGCTTATCCTTTAGTATACGAGGCTCCGAGGTAGGAACAACATTACGGGCAATCAGTATGGGTTCAGGGTTGGATGCC
>CALCSP010000525.1 GCA_937893785.1 uncultured Verrucomicrobiales bacterium | reverse complement strand
TATTATATTGATTGATATTTCCTTGTATTGTTTTGCGCCCGCGCTGCGCGGGCGCGCGCGCGTTTCTTTTTCTTTAGCTAGCTAGCTCTACCTTCCACTACCTTCTTACTGCAACGAGGCCAACGGCCGAGGAGGCGTCGAGCACGCGCAGGCGCCCAACAAAAACCTTACTCCGACGAGGCCAACGGCCGAGGAGGCGTCGCGCACGCACGCAGGCGCCCAACATTATCATGATTGGTGAGATCAGGGATCTGGAAACAGCCTCTATTGCTATTAACGCTTCCTTGACGGGGCACCTCGTGTTTTCCACGCTTCACACCAATGACGCGCCCAGTGCCGTGGCCCGTCTCGCGGATATCGGGGTGAAGCGTTTTCTGATTGCGTCAGCGGTTCGTGCCATTATTGCCCAGCGCTTGATTCGAAAGTTGTGCGGTGAGTGCAAAGAACCAGGTGAGTTGGCTGAGCGTGAGATGAAAAGCCTCAATATTGATACTGCTCAGATGGCTGATGCGTCTATTATGCAACCGGGAGGTTGTGTTAAGTGCCGAGCGACTGGCTACAAGGGCAGGGCGGGTATCTTTGAGATTTTCCAAATTGATGATGAGGTTCGACACATGGTCAATGAAAACCTTTCTACTCCGCAGCTGCGCCGGCAGGCTCGCGAATTGGGAATGAGAACCTTGCGTGAGGATGGTATTCGCAAGGTGCTGAATGGAATGACTTCGGCCCAGGAAATTATTCAAGTAACCATGTCGGACGCCAGTTAACCCGATATAAAAATAATCTGCTAGGCATAACATCATGACTCCCGGATCCGTTATCGATCTGCTTAAATTGCGAGGCTATCTTTCCGATGCGCAAGCTGAGGAGATTGATGAGCAACTGAAAAGTTCCAGCAAAGACATTGTGCAGTTCATTGCTGATTACGGGGTATTGAGCCGTGAGCAGATCTTCGGTCTTATTGCCGAGGATCTGGGAACCCAGTATTTTGACCTTAAGGGATTTACTCCTCCTCCGGACCTTGTTTCCGCGATCCCTGCTGGAACTGCTCGTCTTTATCAGGCCGTTCCGGTTAGTTATGACGGGTCGGTTTTGACCGTTGCGCTTGCTGACCCTCTCAATCCACAGACTGGGGAGGATCTTCGTTTTGCCCTTGGCAGGGAAATTGTGTTCTGCGTTGCCGACACTGCGCAAATACTTGATTTCATTGAGAGGGTTTACACGGCCGGCGAGGGTGCCGGTGCAATGGATGACATTCTTTCGCAGTTAAAGGCGGTAGCCTTGACCGATGAAGATGCAGATTCTGAAGCGAATTCTGCTCCTATTGTGCGTTACGTGGACCTAGTGCTGGAGCAAGCCATGCGAGAACAGGCTTCGGACATCCACTTCGAACCCTTTGAGGATGATTTTAAGATCCGCTACAGGGTTGATGGTGCTCTCTATGAGATGGCGCCTCCTCCGCTTCACCTTTCCAACACAATCATTTCTCGTATTAAGGTGATGTCGAACTTGAACATTGCGGAGCGTCGGATTCCTCAGGATGGGCGTATCGTAATGTCATTGGCAGGTCGTGATGTGGATTTCAGGGTATCCACACTGCCCACGACATTTGGTGAGAGTGTGGTGTTGCGGGTATTGGACCGATCCTCAGTCAGCCTTGATCTTGATAACCTGAGCCTGCCTTCTCCTATTTATGACTACATTGAAGACACGATCGTTAAGCCTAACGGTATCTTCATTGTTACAGGT
>CALCSP010000524.1 GCA_937893785.1 uncultured Verrucomicrobiales bacterium | reverse complement strand
CAACCGAGTTGTCTAAGTTAGACACTTCAAGCAAGCACGCCGTGGCTCGCAAGACTCGACATTCCCTGGAAGCTTTTCATGGAGAATCTAACCCCAAGGCAGTGGACACCGTCTGGCCTTACCTTAGCAGCGAAGACTACCACCTGCGCTACGCAGCCCGCATCGCAATCGAATGGCAGGACGCAACGACATGGGACGACAAGGCCTACAATGAAAAGAATGACCTGACCGCCATCCACGCCCTGCTCGGTCTGGCCCGATGCGATCACAAGGGAAGCCTAGGCCCAAGTATCAAGCGCCTGCTGCAGGTCGATTTCAACAAACTGGATAAAACCGGGAAATTAGCCCTCCTTCGAACCTACTCCGTGATCATGAGCCGGGGCGGCATGCCTGAAGCCGCACAGGTAGAGGCCATAGGCAACCAACTCGATCCTCAATTTCCGGCAAAGGATGATAACCTGAACGAGGAACTTTGCCGCGTCCTTTGTTATCTTCAACACCCCTCTGTGGTGACCAAGACAATTGCCTTAATGAAAACCACCAAGGCAAAGGTGCCGGATTTTGATGCCGCAGTTATGAAACGTAACAGTGGTTATGGCGGCACCATTCTCAAGTCGATGCAGTCGGCTCCCAACATCCTAAATATCCATTACCTTTTTTGCCTGAAAGATGTCCAAACAGGTTGGAGCATGGATGAGAGAAAAGTCTACCTCGGTGAACTCAAGACACTGCTCACAAAGAGTGGTGGCAATATGTTTAAAGGCTACATCAACAAAATCCGGGAGTCAGCGATCGCATCCGTTCCTGAAAAGGATAAAACCACCCTGCAATACCTGATGGGAGCAGTGAAGTCAGTTGATATTAGCAAGCTGCCGAAAGCCAGTGGACCCGGCGTTGCCTGGACTGTCGAATCCGCGTTGGCCATGCTCAATGAAAAGCCATTGGCAGGGCGTAGTCTTGCCAATGGCAAAAAAATGTATTCGGCAGGACTGTGTGTTGCCTGCCACCGCTTTGGCGATGAAGGGGGTGGTATCGGCCCGGACCTGACCAATCTGGCTAAGCGCAGTGATTATAAGTCCATCCTCGAGTCTACTCTGCTGCCTAGCCTCGTTATTTCCGACCAGTTCGTACAGCATGAACTTAAAATGAAAGACGGAACGGTGGTCATGGGACGCATTGTCAGTGACGAAAAAGAGCAATACTCAATCGTCCAGTCCGGACTGGAACCGCTAAAACTTAAGCCGGTAAAAAAATCCGAGGTAACAGGCAAGAAAAACTCCAAGATTTCTATGATGCCTCCCGGACTGGTCAACACCATGAATGCGGAGGAACTGAAGGACCTAATCGCCTACTTCGTTTCAGCTGGCAATAGCAAGCATCCCGTTTACAAGCGGCCGAAATCAAACAAAAAGCTCAATATTGAGTTAACCAGTGCCATCTATGGCGATGCGCGCAATGCTCAAAGACAAATGGACGTGAGTCACACCATCAAGCAATACCTAGACGCCAGGGAGTATGAGTTTGATATAACCAATGAGTTGGCAGGGAAGGATCCGGCACCGGGAACGGTCAAGGTTCTGCTCCTTAAATATAAATTCAACGGCAAGGAAATTACCAAGAAAATTACCGAAAACGGCACCGTCTCTTTCTATGAATAATGGCACCTGCCGGTCAATCAGCTGAAGACCGGCGGGAGTGGAAGCTTAAATATACACTGAACGCGGAAATTTATTTTCCGGAACTCTGAGTATACCGCCAGGCCCGGTCTCCACGCGTATTGTCTATCCGCGTTTTTTCCTTGCCTTCCATGATGAGCTTACCACCATCATCCTTGAGATCCCATCCCGTCCCATAAAGCACGTATCGTCTGGTCCCTGCAACATAGAAATAAGGATTCCCACTGAAGGGGTCAGTCAGGTTCAATCCCCCCAAGCTTCTAGATCGCAGCAATGAGGGGATCCCTCTCGCCAATGATACTGAGAGTTTGGCAAGGTCTACGAACTCTGCGGGATATTTGCCCTCTTTCATCTTTTCCTGCTCAAGAGCAGCAGCAATACAGGCATGGTCGATTCCTGTTTGGGTATTACCGAAGCGACTTGCAACCCCGCTCAGGTTCATAGAAACCAACGCAACCAGCAGGTTATGAGGATCGTCCTTATCCAGTTCATTAAGGTAATGATCATGCGCCGCAGCAATTCCCGGGTCTATGACGCCATTTTCTACATCCACAAGGTTGCGAGCAAACTTCAAGTAAAGCTGATTGAACCGGATTTGATTCTGCTCCAGCCAAGAAATCTGTTTGGCAGGAGGCACCTTGAATTCACCGAGCCCTTGAAAATTCTCCTGCCATTGCGAAACCGGTTTCCGGATCATCTGGTCAATGACCAGATTAAACATGTCACGCTCATAGAGCAAAGCCACCTGAAGGTCCGGCACGAGGTTGACACTTGAGAGCCGTGCCCGCAGGACACCCAATTGTTCATTACTCCACCTGTTTTCTACTAGGCCCTGCCAAATGACCTGTAATGCCTGATCCAGTATCGAAATGCGCACCAGTTTGGAAATAAGAGTTGGCTCACGGGCAATACTCTGAGCCAGGAAAATGACCATTTTAGCATCAGCAAATGCAGCATTGATGTCCTCCTTAGCAAGATAGGCAACGGCTCGCAATGTGAAACACTTCGCAGCCCGCATCAAGACAAACAGATGAGGTGTCATTGCATGCAAGTGCGCCTCATACCTGACATCAAACCGACAAAGCGGGCGCTTGTCGGCAGCTGTTTGGAGTGCTGCCATATTCTCGCCAAAAACATTCAGCGCCCGCAATACATCACTTGCTGCGTTTCCTGCCTCATCGGGCTTTTTAGGCTCTTCAGTTTTAAAGAGCTCTGCCTGCCCCCGGAAATATTCCTGCCACGCTAAAAGATCCACGGATTGGCCCGCCTGCCATTGACCCAAAGGAGGTTGCGTTCCTGGTAACTCAAATAAACTGGTTGCCTTACTGTGTTGAGCCGGATCCGAAGGCTCGGCTTCTGTCATCTCATCATTCCAGTCGTATTCGAGAAGCGGTTTTAGCAGCGGGGTATGGGCAAAGTTTTTTTCCGAGGGCACCGCCGCGGGAATGTGTGCGCTATAGTCAAATACCTCCCCCCTCTCCTGCCATTGTTTACGGAAGGCTTCCCAAGTCTCCCAAGTCTCCGCAGTCTTTTCTGCCTTGTTCGGTTGCCGGCACCCGTTTGCAAGCAACACCATGACCGCTATCAAAAAACTAACAGTGATAAGGCTACCATGGCGCAGCTTATGAAAACAAAGAAACATCAAACGACGAGCAAAGTGATATCAGCCAACGAACTCTTCCTCTTCTGAACCGCGTGTTTTATAGGCTTGATCTAAGAACACACCGGGATCAGCATAACGTCAACTAATTCTCTCCTTTCGATCAAACTGAACAAATAAAATGCTGAAAATGAACCATATTAGCAAAGTCATCGCCCTATTTCTGTCAATGATGACAGCCGGCACTATCTCGGCAAACCCCGGCAGCAAAAAACTGCAAATATTTATCCTTGCCGGCCAGTCCAACATGGTCGGTCACGCCAACTCCCATACCATGGCAACCCTTTATGACTCGGACATTGCAGGGGACCGGCAACTTGCTCAAATGGTATTCAAGAAGGATAGCAACCTCTCAAAGAAAGTATTGGCAAAAATACTCACACAGGTAAGGAAAACCGATGAGCTCACCGGCGGGATCTCTAATGAGAAAATCAAAAAGATGAGCGAAGGCCCGGAGAAAACAGCCGCCGAGGCAGAAGTAAAAAAGCTCAAGGAAGAGTACGAAGCTTACAAGAAAAAGGTAACCTCATCATGTGTAGTCTCAGACCAGGTTTATATCTCCTCGATTGCAGATGGCAACAAACGCTCAGGCCCTCTGAGTGTTGGATACGGGGGAAACCCGGAAAAGATCGGCCCGGAATTAAGCTTCGGCCTCTCGATGGCAAAAAAAATGGATTCCCCGATCCTTTTGATCAAGACCTCATGGGGCGGCAAGTCCATCAACTACGATTTCCGTCCGCCTTCTGCCGGCCCATACCAGCTGGATGAAAAACAGAAAGCGGCTAAAAACGCGGCAGACATCCGCAAGAATGCGGGGCTCAACTGGAGAATGATGACCGAAGCCATCGAAACGGTGCTCAAGGATCTCAAGAATTATCATCCTGCCTATGATCCCGCTGCCGGGCATGAAATGGCAGGTTTTGTTTGGTTTCAGGGATTCAATGACCAGTTCTCAGAAGCATTTCGGAATAACTACAAGGACATGATGGTCCACTTCATCAAGGACATCCGCAAAGAATACGAGGCCCCAAAGATGCCCTTTGTCATTGGCGTCATGGGCACCAACATGACCAAGGAGGCCGTGGACAAGAATGCCGTCTCTGTTGCCCAGCGACAAGCTGCAGCCACACCCGAATTCAAGGGAAATGTTGCCTCCGTGGAAAGCTATAAGGTCTATGACCTGAAGGCACGCGGTGTCTATGACCAGGGTTGGGCCAAGCGCTTTGCTGAGTGGTGTGTGGTGGGCAGTGACCGCCCCTATCACTACCTCGGAAGCGGCAAATTCTTCGTGCGTTTGGGCGATGCATTTGCCAAGTCCATGCACCAGATGATGAAAAATCAGTAAGCCTGGAATTCACCCTGCATGAAAGTCTGTCATTAAACCGTCCAGGTCACTCAAACAGTAAAAACACAAACAGATCATTATGACTTATTTACCAATGAATCCCCTTAAATCCCTGTGCCCACTGGCACTGCTCATGACATCCTTCATACTGCCCTCAGGAAAAATATCCGCTGCAGAAAAAGGAAACATAGCTGTAAAAAATGGCGATAAAATTGCCTTCATGGGTGATTCCATCACTCAGGCAGGAAAAAGGAAAGGTGGTTACTGCCAACTGGTGCTCTCTGCCCTTAAGGACCAGGGGATTGAAGCGGCCCCCGTCTTTGCCGGTATCAGCGGGCACAAGTCCAACCAGATGCTCGCACGTCTGGAAAAAGATGTTCTGCAGCACAAACCGGACTGGATGACCTTAAGTTGTGGAGTCAACGATGTTTGGCACGGCAAGCGCGGCGTTGATCTCGAATCCTACAAGAAAAACATTGCCGAGATCGTCAACCGTGCCCACAAGGCAGGTGTTAAGGTCATGCTGCTGACCTCAACGATGATCGGTGAGGACCAGAGTAACGCCATGAATCAAAAGCTCGCCGGATACAATGCCTTCATCAAGGCACTGGCGAAGGAGAAAAAGTGCCTCTTGGCTGACCTCAATGCCAATATGCAGGAAGGTCTTAAAAAATTCCCGGCAGATGCCCCTAAGGGCAAGCAATTAACCAGTGACGGCGTGCACATGAACAAGGCCGGAAACATCATGATGGCGCGTGGAGTCGCCAAGGCTTTTGGGTTAACCGATCAGCAACTCGACCAGTCTGCAAAGAACTGGAAATAGCAGAAGCTTTTTGGATTTGGCCGACCTGACTTAGCTTGCCAGCCTGCCGCTATATCCCTATCATGTTTGCTATGTATAAAATTCTCTTCGGATTTCTCACCTGCCTTGTCAGCTCATCCGCGTTGCTCAACGCGGCGGCTCCCCTTGTCTATGAGGGGAAAAGTGGCCCTGGCAAGGGCAAGCACCTCGTCTTCATCGCCAGTGACCACGAGTATCGGTCCGAGGAAACCCTGCCTGCCCTCGCACGTATTCTGGCCAAACACCATGGCTTTAAGTGCTCGGTGGTTTTTGGCCTCAATGCCAAGGGTGAGATTCAGCCAGGGGCCAATAACGTGCCCGGCATTGAAGAGCTGGACCACGCGGATCTCATGGTCATCTTCACGCGGTTTCAAAACTGGCCGGCTGATCAGATGAAGCATTTTGTGGCTTATCTAGACCGGGCCGGGCCCATCGTCGGGCTACGCACTGCCACGCATGGCTTCAATCGTATTCCAAAGGACAGCCCCTATGCAAAATTCAACAACGGCTATGGTGGGGCTGAATATAAGGACGGTTTCGGCCGTCAGGTGTTGGGTGAAAAATGGGCTGGCCACTATGGCGGCAACCACAGCTCCAGCACGCGTCTAGATATTGTTCCCGAGCAGGCTTCCCACCCGATCCTGCGCGGAGTAAAGGATATGTGGGCGCAATGCGGCGGCTACAATGCCAACCCCTTGAAACCCTTCACGGCTCTGGCCATGGCACAACCTCTCAAGGGCATGTCTCCGGATTCACCCGATGATGAAACCCGGAAGACCGTTCCGGGCGCTTGGACCCGCCACTACATGGGAGCAGACGGCTCAACAAAGGGACGAGTCTTTACCAGCACTTACGGTGCCTCCAATGACATTGAGAATGAAGGTTACCGCCGGCTACTGATTAACGCCTGCTTCTGGGCGGTTGGAATGGAGCAATCCATCAAGCCCGATGCCGAAGTGAGCTTTGTGGGTCCCTTCAACGGCACATGGGCAAGGGGCAAGGGACGCCGCAAGGGCGGCACCAAGCCCGCGGATCTTGCTGGCTGGGAGTCTCCGATCATCCCCTTACAAAAGTAGACGGGGATCACTGACTCCGGTCATGGTGTAACCTCGGGAAGAGGAAATCCTCCCTTGTGAATCTCAAAAATATCGAAGTCTCGATTCACTGCCTCATCATTAAACGCCTGCATTTGCGCAGCCTTAAATCTCTCAATCAACTCCAAGGTAATATGGTCCTTCTTTGAGGGATCATCAGGTGACGGAACAGAAAAAACACTCTTTTCTTTATCAAGTTTCACCACGGCGGCATGGTAAACTTCGCGTTCTTCTTTCGGAATCGGCACCCCGTTAGCAATCATCTCTATGTAATAGTAGTCATTGCCTTGAATCATCCAGATTCCATGCACTAGGGTCGTTTCCTCTCCGTCATCATATAAAATGGAATACGTCCGGTTGCCCCTGTTGATCGTCTCCCTTGGCGCATCACCCGCATAAAGCCCGGGATTATTGGCACTTGTAACCCTCTCAAGGTATTTGCCGACAATCTTTTTTTCGTTTTTATTCAATGGAGTTCCCATTGCGGCAATCAACGCATCAACGGTAGGAACTTGTTGATTGCCCACAGCAGTGTTTTCGGCATCACCCCCAACGGGAGTCTCTCTTTCCATCTCTTGGTTGGCAGGAATGTCAGGACTTTGGCTATCATCGCCTTTATGCGGCGCCGGCTGCCCTCCGCATCCCACAAACAGGAGACTGATCAGTATCAAATTCCGTATCTTCATTGGCTGGAAATGACCCTCTTATCAGGACAACAAACACTGACCTCCATTATTTGATAGCCGGCAGACCCGAACTTTTTTTGGCACCTTTCTCACGTAGCAATGCCGCAATTTCCGTTCGCCCCCGCCCTTCCGCCATATCCAATGGCGTATCCCCATCCTTTGTACGGCCGATGTTGAGATCACAGCCGCTCTCAATAAGCAGCTTGGCCGCCTCGGTCTGCCCGCGGGTAATCGCACGGTGCAACGGTGTTTCTCCATCACGGCCATCCTGTGCGTTAATGTCGGCTCCTGCAGCAATATGTTTCTTTAATGACTCTAGATCACCCTGCTCAGCAGCTCGGTGAATGGAAATGGCAGGTTGATTGCCCTCGCCAATGTCGGGCACACCGCGCCCTTCATCATTATCAGCAGATGGTGCTTCTTT
>CALCSP010000523.1 GCA_937893785.1 uncultured Verrucomicrobiales bacterium | reverse complement strand
TCCAATTGCGTAATCCCTGCAGTTTCTGCCTGAGAAAAGAATCGCACACCAACACCGAGCAATCTCACTGATTTGCCTCCACCGCGATTCCACCCTTCCTCAATGAGTTTGCTGAATACCGCCTGAGAGAAGTCTTTAATCCTGCACTCAACGGTGGTTTGCTTGAAATCGGCGAACTTAACCTTCACAAATGCAGAGCGAACAACCCTGTTCTTGTGTTTGCGGCTTAGCTCTTCATTTAATTCTACAATAAGCCTATCAAGCTCAACCTCTCCCTGACCGAGCGTTGAAAGGTCAGCAGGAAATGTTTGTTCAACACTAACAGATTTCCTTTCCCTGTTAGGCGTAACTTTTCTTGGATCGTGCCCTCTGCACAATCTGTATAAATCACCACCAAAATGGCCGAAGCTTTGGTGTAACTCCACAAGATTAAGTCTTTGCATATCTCCGCAGGTTTTCACCCCAAGGCATGCAAGTTTTTGTTCGGTTTTCCTACCAACCCCCCATATTTTTTTTACAGGAAGATCCTGCATGAAAGAAGAGACCTCTTCGGGGCGCACTTCAAATTGCCCGTCGGGCTTATTCCAGTCGCTGGCAATTTTGGCCAACAATTTATTGGTGCCAATGCCCGCAGATGCCGTGAGGCCAGTTTCATTTTTTATACGGAAACGAATTTCACGTGCAAGAGAAACTCCTTGTGAGTGCAGGTGTGATAAGTCCAGATATGCCTCATCAAGTGAGAGAGGCTCGACAATGGGAGTAAACTCTCCAAAGATTGCCCTAATACGCATGGCTTCACGCCGATATAGTTCATGTCTTACAGGAAGGATTACAAGGTTAGGACAAAGTTCAAGAGCCTTGAAGGCAGGCATGGCCGAACGACATCCGAATTTCCGTGCTTCGTAATTGCACGTAGTAAGAACCCCCCTTCCATCAGGTCTGCCGCCTACAGCGACGGGTTGATCGGACAACTCTGGCTGTTCTCTTATTTCTATCGCCGCATAAAAACAATCCATATCGACATGGACAATCTTTGCCGGCTTATGATTTACCTCTCCGGGTTGCATCTTTGCCTGAATTGGTGATAATGCCACACTTAACGGTTGAACCGGTCAAGACAAACTCAACAGCTTTACCAACATGAAGAATAGCCTGAAAACCAAATTTATTAAACCATTCGTTCGCTCTCTGTGCATTGCACTGTCCGCCACTATTGCCATTTCGTGCACCAAACAGGGTGATTCAGATGGTAAAACCGCCCAACCTAAAACAAATCAACCGGCACAAAGTAATTCAACTGCATCAAAAGAAGGTAATACTGGAATCCAAGCAATTGACGCATTTATTGAATCGGAGAAAATCGATAAGAGCGCTAGCAACTGGAAGACTCAACTGCCAATGCCACCCAAGGTGAATTTTGATGCTGCCAGCGAGTATTATTGGAACCTTGAAACAAACGTTGGAACAATCAAGGTTAAGCTTAATCCGGAAGTCGCGCCCATGCATGTCAGCAGCACGATCTACCTTACTCGCCTTGGGTTTTATGACGACATTGTTTTCCACAGAGTCATTAAAGGATTTATGGCTCAAGGTGGAGATCCGCTTGGTCGGGGAACAGGAGGTCCCGGTTATAACTACGATGTAGAGTTCTCTAACAGTGTTCGACATGACCGCCCTGGCATCTTAAGCATGGCAAACGCAGGGCCTGGAACTGATGGAAGCCAGTTCTTCATCACCTTCCAGCCAACACCTCACCTTGACGGAAGACACACGATCTTCGGCGTTGTCACAGAAGGCATGGATACTGTCAAAAAGCTCGAGGAGCGTGGCAGTTCAAGCGGCAGAACGACGGAAGACTTACGAATCCAAAAGGCCACCATTGAAGTAAAATAGCCCAATATTCTTTGCTTAGACTTAGGCGGCGACCGTCTTTTCAATAAATACTCATATCAAACAGGAAAAATCTTAAGTTCATGCACCCTTCAAAGACACGTATCTTCGCAATCCAGATGATTCGCCCGATGGCTATCCTCTTATCAATGGCCTTTAGCTTGAGCAATCTCATGGGACAAGAGTCGAGCAAGAAGAACTCTAAGCCTTCAACTGCGAAAGGAACAGAGAACCCTATTGTTGAGATCAGCACCAGCATGGGTTCGATAGAAGTTGAACTCAATAAACAGAAAGCCCCTATAACCGTTGCTAATTTCTTGGCTTACGTGAAGGACAAGCATTATGACGGAACCATTTTTCACAGAATCATAGAAGACTTCATGATTCAGGGAGGTGGCTTTGCCGGCGGAGAGGTTCCAAAACAAAAAACGACAAAAGCCCCAATCAAGAATGAGGCAAAAATATCGGGTCTTTCAAATCTACGTGGCACGATCGCCATGGCCCGAACCAATGCACCTGACAGTGCCACTGCGCAGTTCTTTATCAATGTCGTTGACAATAAGAACCTTGATGCCGGCGGCTTTAGCCCCGATGGCTATGCCGTTTTTGGAAAAGTGCTTTCAGGCATGGCTACTGTTGACAAAATACGTGGAGCAGAGACTGGCACAAAAACTCTCCAGACCACATATGGCAAACAGCCGATGCGCGACGTCCCTCTAACTCCTGTCATCATCAAGTCTATT
>CALCSP010000522.1 GCA_937893785.1 uncultured Verrucomicrobiales bacterium | reverse complement strand
TTGTGATAACTGGCACGGCAACATTGCCGGAGGATTTATCATCACAAAAGAAGGCCTTGCTGTTACAAACTATCACGTTATGGAAAGCAGCAAGGCAGGCGCCTTTGGCGGAATGACAATTGACGGTAAAATCTACCCGGTAACTAAAGTTGTCGCCTCATCAAAGAAAGACGACCTGGCAATCGTCCAGCTAGAAGGCGATAATTTTCACCCACTTTCGATAGCTGCAGGAGGAGACGTAGGTTCCGATGTTACTGTAATCAGTCATCCAGAGGGACGTTTTTACACTGTCTCCAAAGGCATCATATCGCGTTACTACGCATTGCGTTCTGGAAACGAAAAAGGCTCACACCGTATGGCTATCACAGCAGACTTCGCGAAGGGCTCAAGTGGGTCGGCCGTATTCAATAAGGCCGGGGAAGTAGTTGGGGTAGTGGCCTCTACAAATTCTATCTATTACAACAAGAAAGACGGCATAGAACGCAATCTTCAAATGGTGATTAAGTCCTGCATCCCGTCAGTCTCTATCCTCAAGTTGCTCAACTCTGGGAAACTCCCCCATTAATTAAGCTCCACCTCTCTGTGCAACCATCCAAATATAGATGAAGTAGCACAAGAGCATTAGAGATCCTTCAATACGGCCCAGTTTTTTCCCAACAGCCATCAATGCTCCTCCAAGAATCGCCGCTCCAAGCATTACGGATAAGTCAACAGGTGAAACATGGGGAACTTTTAATGGGCTGACAAGGGCTGTGATGCCAAGGATAGCCAGAATGTTGAAGATCGAAGATCCAACAGCATTACCGGCAATAATGTCTCCCTTCCGTTTCATACAGGCAACTATTGAGGTAGCCAACTCAGGCAATGATGTACCGAACGCTAAGACCGACAGTCCAATGACAGCCTTGGAAACGCCTAGATCCTCTGCAAGACCAACGCCTCCTCTTTGAAAAAATTCTGCTCCACCGACCAATGCCAATATACCGACAACTATCAGCAAAGTTGTTTTTTGCGCTGAGTGGGGAATCTCCTCTTCATCTGAGTCGATCTCTTCAATTACCTCGGCACTGATCTTACCACGGGAAGCAAGCCGCAAGCTTGAAAAGATGTAGCATAGAATCCCTACAGTTAAAAACGCACCCTCTGAAATTGTAAGGATACCATCCAAAAGCATCCCCCAGAGAATCAATGAAACCAAGATGAGAATTGGCATCTCTCTGGTCAAAACTTGACGGTTAGCAGTCATCGGCCTGATCAATGCACTGACACCCAGTATCAGTAAAATGTTGCATATATTCGAACCTACGACATTTCCCAATGCCGCATCTGGGCTGCCCGTCCCATTCAGTCGAAGGCATACTGCAAGTTCCGGCGCACTAGTTCCGAAAGCAACAATGGTCAGGCCAACAACAAGAGGAGATAACCCAAACCGGAAAGCCAGACTACAACTACCGCCCACAAGCCACTCTGCCCCATAATAGAGCAACACAATACCGGTAATAATTAATACAAGATTCAATAACATCACCCATCTAGCTGGAATGCTAGTTCCATTAATATCTACCTTTGTTTGCGCTCCTCACAATTAATTATCTGAAAACAAATCGTAAAGAGCCCCTCAACGCCACTCGTGTTTAGGATAGCGCCCCTTAAGCTGTTTGCGTATTTCAGGATAACTGTTTTCCCAAAAGCCAGCCATATCACGAGTGCGCTGCACAGGCCGGTGATTTGGTCCAAGAATCTCTATTAGCACAGGAATTTTGCCCCCCCCTATGAGAGGTGTTGATTGCATTCCATATAGCCTCTGGAGCACAACAGATGTTTTTGGCTCACCTTCAAGATACGTTAATTTCGTTTCCAAGCCGTTATCCAACCTAATCTTTTCAGGTGCCAATCTGCGAACCGCTTCAGTAAGTGCTGGCGAAAGCCATTTTTCCAGCGACCGCCAAAGCTCTCGCCCCTTAATCTGCTTATAACTGAAAGCACCATAACAAGCCTCTGCAACAATAAGCCGAAAGCTTTCCTCATCAAAACAAGGCAACTCAAGTTCTGGAAAATGTTCACGCACACACGAAACACGAGCTACCCAATCCATGCACTTGTTATTCCATCCCTGCATGACAAGTCGTCCCGCCACAACCTCTGCAGCCAGAACATCAGCAGCTTGCGCTACATCCGGTTCACCTGATTGCTTTGAATTGAGCACCAAATCTCTAAAGCATAATACATTCTCATTAACCACCTTCCTCTCAAGGGCATCATACCGGCACCGATCAAATTTCTTCAAATCTTCCGGGAAAAGTTCATTCAGCCAACCCAGCTCAATACCTGTAGCTTTACCCAATATGACATTGACATCTTTGCCTTCAATCTCGGTTATTTCCGCACCGACGATAAGATCGCCGCCCGCAGCAAGACTCCCCCTTCCAAGCTTGGCGCGCCTACCACCCACAACCTCACAGGAAAGTGTTCCCAAAGACCTCCTGCGGGCAACATTATCAGAAAATCCAGCGAGAATCACCTTGGCCAACTGCACACAGTCAAGACTACCCTCATCAATTCCGTCAATCTGCTCAGTGATACCAGCGGCACCAAGAAGACTCTCCATGACATTACTTATATCGCGCGCCACAGATGCCTTGATGCCGTACGGCTCACAACGTGAAGCATTAAATCCTGCGCGGTAAGCAAATCCCCAAGCCCTTATTAAAGGCAGAAAATCTGAAAAATCATCCCGTCCTGAAAAATCTTCCACCAACTTCCTGTCGTTACTGACAAAAAGAGACCTTTCCTGACAGAGGGCAACACACAATGCAGCAACAACCAAGCACCCGTACCTCTCAGCCTCTACGAGCATTCTGGAATATCTCGGGTGAGCTGGAAACGCAACCATCCTACGACCAACGTCCGTTAACCTGCCCTCTTCGCGGTCAATAGCACCAAGATCCTTGAGTAATTGTAGACCGCGCTCTAGAGAAAGAGCATCAGGAACATCAAGCCATTCCATGTCTTCAACCCTTTCAATACCAGCGGCTTTCAATCCCAAGAGTGTTTCGCACAGATCAAGACGATTCACCTCAGGAGCAATGGCAGATGGTCGGGAGCCATGATCACGCTCTGTCCACAGGCGAATACAGACCCCCGAAGAAGTCCTTCCCGCTCGCCCTGAACGCTGTTCGGCTGAAGCACGTGAAATTTTCTCTACGCGCAAGGTATTAATGCCCCTCCGGGGATCAAAGGCAGCAATCCTAGCCAAACCACTATCAATAACGATGCGTATCCCCTCAATAGTCAGCGAAGTTTCAGCAACATTTGTGGCGAGAACAACCTTACGCCCATTACCGGGAAGTATCGCTGCGTCCTGATCCGCAGGTGACAACTGACCATAAAGCGGTCTCACATCGACCCCATTAAGCTCAGGAATCTTCCTGAGTTCAGCCATCGTTCTGCGTATTTCATATGCTCCAGGCAAAAAAACGAGAATATCCCCAGGAAGATTTTTCGCGATCACTTCTTTTTTCAATGCCAATGCAACATGATCCCAAATCTGTTTCCCCTTCCCATAGCCGCCACTTACATAGCTTATCCGCACTGGGTAGGTTTTACCTTCTGAACGCACCACACAACAAGGAGACAAGTGAGCCTCCAACTTGCCGCTATCAAGGGTTGCTGACATCACAACTATTTTGAGATCGGGTCGGACTGTCTTCTGCATAGAGAGCGCCATCGCCAACATCACAT
>CALCSP010000521.1 GCA_937893785.1 uncultured Verrucomicrobiales bacterium | reverse complement strand
TCCCCGCCACTTTCAGGGTCGGGAATATAACCAAGCTTACCCCATTCAGCATACATTGCTATCTGTATGCCCTTAGCCTGACTCAGCGACTTTGTTAGTCTTGCGCTACGCTGAACGGAAGAATACACAGGCACTGAAACACTTGCCAGAATGGCAATGATGGTGATAACCACCAGAAGTTCAATCAGGGTGAAGCCCTGATTTTTTTGTTTATTTTTCATTTATTGTGATTTGGGGTTTGGGGGTTGTATTTATGTATTTTATATCACTGCAATGAGCAGATCCCACTTCAACAAAACGACTGGGCGTCCTTTAATCAGGGGGATCTGATCATTTACATTCTAGCAACAGGATTCCTACGATCAAGACCTTTTGTCGGGCGGGATTTCCATCACCCAAGAACCGATCAACCCCTGATTACACAGGGCTTTTTTTCTGCATCTCCAGCCCTGACTGGTTAACAATTTATAGAAGTCAGGCAATCTACGCGCTGAAATTCCGGCAAAAACTTGGAAGAACAACAACATCAGTCGAATCAATAGCCGTCCCCGTAATCGAGCGATCCAACTATCCGCGGGCAACTGGAAATCGGTAACAACCATTTTGCCTCCTAAATCAATGACAGTTCCTATTCGGCGAATAATACCCACCAATTCCTCCTCCCTAAAGCAGTCCAAAAAGAAATGTGCACCCACTACATCCGGGCGGAAATTATCTGGCAAGGATAATTGATGGATATCTCCTTTATGAAATCGCACATTGCCCCCTTTGCCTTCCACCCGCTTTCGGGCAACATCTCGCATTTCCATGCTGAAATCATAATAGATAATCTCAGCACGGCATCCTTCTTCAAGAAGAGCCTCAAGAAACCTACCATCCCCCTCTCCTAGCAACAGAATCTGCTTTGCCTCAAGGAAGATCTGCATATGTGAACAACGGGCATGCTGCAGACGGTTTGCAAAAACCGCCTTCTCCAAAAGATGGTAAGGGCGGGCTAGAAGGTTAAATCCCACGGTAGTAATGGCAGATAAACAAAAGCGGGAAAGAGGACAGCTAAATCTGCTGCAACCCGCAAAGTCGCCGGCGACATCCTCTTCTCAAAGGAAGCAAGCAGAGCCAGTAACCCACCACCAGTTGTAACAGCCAGAAAAACCGGAAACGTTACACTGCCCTTTTGCATCCAGGCAAAAACAGCCCCAGCAATCACAACTCCCCAGCATAGAAGAGCGAAATGAGGAACCATCGCCGGAAAAATCTGCGGCAGCGCATTACCATCATTGCCTGCATCAGCATCCCTTTCCCATATTGAAATCGCCATGCAGTTCAGCGAGCAAAGCCCCCCAAAGCATAACACCTCAGGGGAGTAGAGCGCATCCGGGATATCGCTAGACCAGGCATAACCTGTCAAGGTAGTTCCGAGAGCAAAGACCATGCCTGTGAATATCTCCTTGGGAAGCACAACAAGCATCGGCCCGTTTACCCAAATGCGGTGTATAAAATACACGATCACAAAGAGGAATAAAACCGCCCCGCAATACAGTATGGTCTCGGGCAATACCATAAGGACGGCAACTACCGAAAGGATCAAACCAGCCACTGTGAGCGGCATCATGATATGAAACCAGTCTCGGTAAAAACGATGCCTTGCTGAAGCGGTTTCCGGTGCTCTGAGTCGGCGGGCATCAAGTAACCGGTCAGCCGAATAGATCACCCACACAATCAGGCCAAGCACGAGGTAATTACTTGTGGGAATTTTCAACCTAAGCGCTTCAGCGAAAAAAAACTGCCATGCAACCGCCACAATTGGAGCATCAAGACCGAGTACATTCAGCCAAAGCCAAAAGGGATAGGAATTGTTTTGCGAAACGGACTTATTCTTCACCCGGCTACTAAGCCCCGCTGGAGAGAACTGTCCAGCAGGCACATTATTTGATGGTGACAAAAGGAGGAACCGGGCAGTCTAGCGCATCGGCAATGGCCCGTAGCAACTCCGCTTCCTGCGAAGCGATGATGCCATCGGCAACAACCGCCTTTGCACAAGCATGCAGAATCACCTTTTTTACAGGGGCAATGGCATGTTCAACCTTGCCTAAAGCGGCATCAATATGCTGCAGACCGCAAAACGAAGCCTGCTTAAAGGGTAATGCCTCACCAATGAAAGGTTCTATTTCCGCTGCCCCCGCTGCAAATGCGTGCTCGACTAGCTCATGATCCTCACTGCTTAATCCCGAAAGACTAGAAATGAGCACAGATATCTCATCCACCAGCATGGCAGCTGACTTATAGCGATCTTCGGAAGCCTTATGCCGTGTGAAATGAATGTCCAGATGACGGCGCACGATGCGCTGCAACATAAACTCGAACAGGTCTACCTGCCGGTCACTCTCGATAAGGTTTCTCATCAGGTTGAGAAAATATTCATATTCATCGGGAGCCATCCGCTTCAAACTTGGCAACGCCAAGTCAATCAAACTGATCTTAAGAGAAGAATGTAATTCGAGCAGCTGTTCCTGAATCGAAGCATCCTTTAGTAGGGTTTCAAAATGTATCCCACCCTGAACAAGATTTTGAATTTCCCCGGCTCTCAGGGCTTCATCCCTTGACAACAACATGGCGAGAACGAGGGCCTTAGCCCCCTCCGTATGATGTGCAGCAGCCATCAAAGAATCCGGCACCAAAGAATAAATATGCCGAGCCTGTTCCATCTGCTCACTGGTAATCTCACCCACATTATCAAAAATCCCGGTTTCAGGTATTTCATCAGCCAATTCGCTGACAGGAGGTTGTGTCGACCCGGTTGGATTACCTCCCGCAAAAGAAGCTATCCGTGAAGTCTCATTTTGAGAAGAGGGGCCATCCGGAAACACATAATCTGCCTCAGGATACGTGCCGTCCCAATTTGGGTCGACAGCAAGAATCCGCTGATCAAGCGGAGGATGTGTGGCAAAGGCATTAAACATCGCGGCCTTAATTCCATGAGAAAAGAACATGTGGCTTGCCTCCTCGGCCTTGGGATTACTTACCTTTGAGCCTTCGGAAAACCCGCCAATTTTCTGCAAGGCGCCCGCAATGCCCTGCGGGTTTCGGGTAAACTGTACGGCGGATGCGTCGGCCAAAAACTCCCGCTGCCGGGAAACAGCGGCCTTAATCAAATTTGCCATTAGAACTCCCAGATACCCGACAATCATCAAGGCCAAGCCAATGAGCAGGATCACCAATTGAGCCTTACCATCATCTTTACTTCTGGAAGACGAGCGTGGCATTGCGTGCAATGCCACCCTCCCGCAAATGGCAATCATAAGAATACCGAACAAGAGACCAATGAGCCGCATATTCAAGCGCATATCCCCGTTGAGGATGTGACTGAACTCATGGGCAATGACTCCCTGCAACTCATCCCTTGTCAAGCGCCTGACACAACCCCGCGTGACACCGATTACAGCATCATTAATCGTGCGCCCAGCGGCAAAGGCATTGATACCATGCTCGTCCTCAAGCATGTAAACTTCAGGGACCGGAACTCCACAGGCAATCGACATTTCCTCCACCACGTTCAACAAAACGCGCTCATAGGGATCCACACTATCAGGGCTAATCCTTTGCCCTCCTAGAGAACGCGCAACAGCGGATCCGCCTGCACCAAGAGATAACGTCTTAAAAAGGCTACCTAGAAGGATAATTATTAAGGTAACACCACCAACTTTAAAGATGATGGAATATTCCACGACCCCATAAATCGAAGGGTCCACCTTCATCATGACCCACGCCGCAAGTATGCCGATAGAACCAGCGACACCCAACACGCCGATGGCAAAATACAATACCAGAAGCTTGGATTTTTTACGTGCAGCTTCCTGACGATCAAAAAAATCCATTTACAGGAAAATTACCCTTTTGACGATACTGACATGAGAAACGTCAGCTTTTAAAAACAGAAGGAAGCAAAACTTAGCACAGAGACCTAAAACTCAACTTTGACGGGGTTAGTAACCTCCTCACGCTCAGCAGCACCAATTTCAAACATCGACGCCTCCGAAAAATTGAACATTCCGGCAATAATGCTTGATGGGAACATCTCACGTTTGTTGTTGTATGCCATGACACTGTCGTTGTAGTGCTGACGAGCAAAGGCAATCTTGTTCTCCGTAGTCTTGAGTTCCTCCATCAACGAGCTCACATTCTGGTTGGCCTTCAGGTCGGGATAGCCCTCGGACAGGGCAAATAATTTACCCAGCGCACCTCCCAAGCCTTCCTCCGCAGCCATCAGTGCTCCCATGCTTTGCGGATCTCCAGGATTGGCCGCAGCACCCTCACGAGCAGAAGTAGCCGCACTGCGGGCCTGAATCACAGCATCAAGTGTCTCACGTTCGTGCGCCATATACCCCTTGACGGTTTCGACCAGATTGGGAATAAGGTCATAGCGGCGCTTGAGTTGCACATCGATCTGAGCAAAAGCGTTCTTGAACTTGTTCTTCAAGGCCACCAGAGAGTTATATATCGCAATTACTCCGAGGATCAAAATGACAAGAACACCTAGTCCTATCCACAGGGTTAAATCAGCAAGAATGGGCAAATACATCATTATGAAAAGTTTTTCTCCGCAGGAGAACTTTATATCTTGCAGGAAAAATGACACAAACGCGAAAGAATTCGATTACAAAAAAACCTACTGTTTGTAATCTTTCGCAAAAATCAGCCTTATCGCCAGCTATTATCAGCGATGAATGTATCCTTTGATCAAGCACTCACAGCACATCATCTAACCCTGAGTCGCAGGAGCCCTGAAATCCTACAACTCAATGTCGGCAAACTCTGTAACCTTACCTGTAGCCACTGCCACGTAAATGCTGGCCCTGCGCGTAAGGAGATCATCGAAAGTCAAACGGTAGATCGGATACTTACATGGCTTGAATCAACGGACATCCCGGTTGTGGACCTGACCGGTGGAAGCCCTGAAATGATTCCCGATTTTCGAAGGATCATCGAGAAGGTTCGGCAATTTAAAACCCCTCGCAGGGTCATTGACCGCCTTAATGCAACCATTATTGAGGAGCCTGGATATGAATGGGTTCCTGGTTTTCTTGCCAAGCATGAGGTAGAGATCATCGCCTCCATGCCCTGTTACCAACCGGATAACGTGGAAGCACAGCGTGGCGAGGGCGTTTTTGATGCAAGCATAAACGCCTTCAAAAAACTCAATAAGTTGGGCTACGGCACCCAACCCGGTCTCCTGCTCAATTTTGTCTACAACCCGAACGGGGCCTTTCTACCTCCGGACCAAAAACAATTGGAAGCTGACTACCGGAAAGCCATGAAGGAGCACTTTGGCATTTCTTTCAATAGCCTTTACTGCATTGCCAACATGCCAATCGCGCGCTTTACAAGCTACCTCAAGCGCGAAAACCGTCTAGCTGATTACATGTTGCTGTTAAGAAATGCGTTCAATCCCAAAACCATCGATAACCTGATGTGCCGTGACACCATCAATGTGAACTGGCTTGGGGAAGTTTTTGATTGCGATTTCAACCAGATGCTCAAGCTGCCAACGCAGGAAAGCGGCAGACATTTCAAGGTATGGGATATCAATCCGAAAACTTTCAGCAAGCTTCCCATCCAGACCGGATCACATTGCTTTGGTTGTACGGCAGGTTCAGGCAGTTCCTGCGGCGGATCACTCACATGAAAAAACATGCGAAAAGTGGTGTGTGAATGTATCCTCAACTCATGAATAGCCTGAAAAACTTACTGCTATCCCTCGTCATCCCGATATGCATAGTACCGGGAATTTCTGCCGGAGCGAACAAAACAAATTTTCTCCTAATCACCGTTGATGACATGAGCTGTGATTCCACGGGCATTTTCGGCTGCCCTCTGCCCGGCATTACACCCAATATTGATCGGCTTGCTGCTGAGGGAATGCGTTTCGAGCATGGGCACGTCACTGTCGCAATTTGTCAACCATGCAGGGCGGTATGGATGACAGGACGATATCCTCATAATTCTGGGGCTCTTGGTTTTGACCGGATAAAACCAGATGTTCCAACCCTCCCAGAAGCGCTTAAGGAAGCCGGTTACCATACCGGCCTCATGGCCAAACATGGTCATGTCGTGCCTTCACGAGCAGCGGCATTCGACACGATTGTCGCTGCTAAGGAACTGAAGAACGGTCGTTCCCCGGAACTCTTTGGCAAACAGGCCGCCAACTTTTTTGCGGCATCAAAGAAATCCGGAAAACCATTTTTCCTGATGGCCAACTCTCAGGATCCACACCGTCCTTTCATCGGCAGCAAACAGGAAGATGCCGCTAAGAAACGCGACAAAAAAAACAAGAGTCACCAATACGGTGGGGGCTTTCCCGAGGCAAAGGTAGCCTTTGAACCGGAAAAAATACCCCTACCCGGATTCCTGCCCGATTTACCCGACATTCGCAAGGAACTCAGTGAATACTTTACTTCGGTACAGCGGGCTGATGCCATTACAGGCGCCGTGCTAAAGGCACTGGAGGATTCCGGGATGCGTGACAACACCCTGGTCATGTTCCTTTCCGATCACGGGATGCCCCTTCCTTATGCAAAGACCAATTGCTGGCACCACAGTACAAGAACACCCTGGATCGTGCGCTGGCCAGGTAAGATCAAAGAAAGCAGCCACGATAAGGAACACGTCATAGGCGGAGTCGACCTTGCGCCAACTATTCTTGATGCCCTCGGCCTGCCATCGCTTAAAGACGCAGACGGACGCTCCTTTTTGCCTGTTCTCAAAGGCGAAAAACAGGAAGGTCGAGACATCGCCTTTGCACATATCAATACCATTGCTAGCAAGCGCGCCTATACCATGCGTGCAGTCATCACCAAGGATTTCCGCTACATTTGGAATGGCTGGCATGACGGTAAAACCAGCTTTCGCAATGAATCACTCAGTGGCCTGAGCTGGAAAGCCATGACAGGTGCCGCTGCCAATAACACGGCAATTGCAGCTAGGGTGGAATTCTACTCTAAACGCGTTCCTGAGGAGTTCTATCAGACTACCAAGGACCCGGATGCCCTGAATAACCTGATTACAGACCCGTCACAAAAAAACCGCATCGCTAACTTGAGGGGGAAACTAGGCAACCACATGAAGCAATCCGGAGACCCCCAGCTGAAACAATTTATCAGTTCGTTCCAAGAACAGCCTTAAGGCTCCATTCCATTTTTTGTGCTCAATTCATGCGCAACGACAAGGCAATACTCACCTAAAATAAAGATGACTCTGTGTAGCCAATGTTGCCATCCTGCTCACTTTTCGCTTTGAAATATAATCATCCCGTGTTCAAAATTGTTCACATGAAAAATATCCTGCTCTCTACTTTCACGCTTCTCGCCACTGCCAATCTCACCCTCGCTGACCACCACGGGGAAGAATTCAGTGAACCAACAATCGACCTAGGCTGTGTAGTCAGTAATATTGATGCCTCAGTTAAGTTCTATACTGAGGCTATCGGCTTTAAGGTCGCAGGCGGCTTCAAGGTTCCTGCCAACTTTGCCAAAGATTCAGGCCTGACCGCAGGTAAGGAACTTGACATCAAGGTACTCACTCTGGGGGGAGCAAGCGGCGAGGAGGCAACTAAGCTTAAGCTCATGCAGGTAAAAGGATCTGGCGGCAAAGCAAATCAAACCCATATCGATAGCACGCTTGGCTTCAGTTATATCACGATCATGGTAAAGAGCACTGATGCCGCCCTAAAACGCCTCAAGAAAGCGGGCGTTAAACCCATCGCCAAAGGGCCAGCCACCCTGCCCAAGAGCCTCAATCCGGCACTTTCACTGACTATTGTTCGCGATCCAGACGGCAATTTTGTCGAGCTTGTTGGACCGAAACCCACCAAGTAACTGCCCTGCATTAGGTGGCCCATACTGCTTAGGGGTCATATTTAGTTCATCGCCACCACACGATGTAATGGATGAGAATACTTGTCTCTTAGAATGAGGCACTCGAGGGCAAACAGGAAGGAATCCTCAGGTTAATAGACAAGAAGCATGCATAATTAGCAACATGCCAGATCGGTCCCCTGCCTGTCTTGTACAATCTAGCTGCCATCACAGGCTGCCGAGACTGGAAAAGTTGTCAGCTACACGACATCCATTCCGTGGTTGGTATTTTGATATTTGCCAGGCCTTCCTCAGGAATCCATGAACTATTCATGGCGCCTAACATAGTCAATAGCCCTAAGTATAGCATGCGTTTTTCCGCGGGTTGATTCAAAGTGAGGGCTGATGGCCATCACCTTTCCTTTGCCGAAATTCGAGACAACAACAGCGGGCGCGCCTATCATGGTACCCTTCTGTGCCTCGTAAATGCCGTTTTCAGTGCGGAAAAAAGCGAGTGCCCGGTAAGCCGGGGCCGATGGTGCATTGCCAGGAGAGAGAATTGGCCCATTATGGTAGCGAATTAAGTGCATGCCTTGCAGGCCCAAGACTTCCTCACCCTCGCCTGTCAACTCCACCCTAACATCAGCCGGCTTGCCTCGATACCACATTGATTTGCGGCCCTTTCCTTCGACCTCCACCATCTTATTGAATATTGATGCATTCATTAGATGTAGGGACCATCGGTAATGGGATGAGCAAAGGTAAGCACCCGCACAAATACCAACTACCCCACCACCTTTACGGACGAAACCTCGAACATTTTCTCTTCCAACAACGCCTATCGCAGCGCCCTGCTTACTACCTGATCCCCCGGGGAATATCATGACTTCAAACTGCTGTAAACTCAGTTCGCTCATATCCTGAGGGCCAACATGACAGGCAAAAAAACGGTGCTCTTTCCCGATTACCTCCAGCACCTTCTCAGCGTTGGCACCTGCCCCATCAAAAATCCCCACACGGGTCAATCCGGGCCTTGCCTGTGGCCCCATTACACCACTCAAATCACGGTCGGTTATTCCCAGTCGCTGCAATGCCACAGAAACCATGATACGATGTTGTCGGACACGCAATGATAGCGGCTGGCTTCTGGAAGTTGTTTCCAGAATAAAACTTTTGGCTCCCAGAAATCTGTTACAGGCGCGAGCAAGGCTACCCTTAACAGGGCCGGATTTTGCAAGCAGCGAAAAATGTTGTTCCGGTTTTATGCCGTCATTAACAGCATCCACCATGACCTGAGCAAAGGACGCCTCGGCAGGAAAAGTAATAATACTAGAACCCACCGATTTTGGATTGATGCGGTGAAAATCAAATCCTTCATGAAGATCAAAAACCCATTCTGGTTTGTGTTTGCTCACAAATGCCCAAATTGCCCGGCAAAGCGGCGTGATGGCTGGCGCTCCCTTCTCCCTAGGAAAATTACGATTCAAATCCCTCTTTTCCCTGTCATTGCGGTATTCGGGTGCCCACCGAAGATTGGCAGCTAGGCCAAGCCTGTTTACCTGAGGCAATACCAAAAGTTTACCACAGGTAATCGGCCAGTGCCTGATCTGCTCTGATGCACGAAACCCTGCAGGTTCATTACCATGCATGCCTCCGACAATGAGAACCGTTGGCCCAGGCTTGCCACTCTCGATAGTCCACCAAGGAGTTTCCCATGCGGTTCCACTGCCAAGTTTTCCGTAAGCAAACTTGTTCTCTGCCTTTGACTCACCTGACAAGGCAAATGCCAAAGCAAAGTAAATGAACCAATGTATGATTCCCATTGAATGCCTCTTGGTATATTGGCTGTCAAAGGTTTCAGAAATGCACATCCGCATAATCCGCTTACCCATCAATACGCAATGGTATTAGGATTTCTATGCCACAAATAATTTGTGCCTAGAGCTAGTAAAAATTCTAGTCTATTGCATCAATGATCGCATTAAAGGTCTTACTCGGACGCATCGCTGCATCAGCTTTTTCATCAACCGGCCGGTAATAACCACCAATATCAACTGGCTTGCACTGAACGCTGTTGAGTTCATCAACAATCTTCTCCTCATTAACGCCAAGCGAATCGGCAATGGGAGTAAATTGCTCCCGTAATACAGAATCTTCCTCCTGAGCAGTAAGAGCTTGTGCCCAGTAAAGTGCAAGGTAAAAATGGCTGCCACGGTTATCCAGTTCACCCGCCTTTCGTGATGGTGACTTGTTGTTAAGTAACAGTTTGGTTGTTGCCTCATCCAGTGTTTTTGATAAGAGGGCAGCTCGCTCATTCTGGTAACGCTGCGCCAGATGCTCAAGGGAAACGGCCAGCGCAAGAAACTCTCCCAGCGAATCCCAGCGCAGGTGATTTTCACTCTCAAACTGCTGGACATGCTTGGGGGCGGAACCACCGGCACCAGTCTCAAATAACCCTCCACCATTCATGAGAGGGACGATCGAGAGCATTTTGGCACTGGTTCCAACCTCAAGGATAGGAAACAGATCTGTCAGGTAATCCCTGAGAACATTACCCGTCACAGAAATCGTATCTTCGCCATTCTTCATCCTTTCCAGGGAAAACCTGGTCGCCTCGGCAGGAGCCATAATACGAATGTCAAGGCCTTCAGTGTCATGATCAGGGAGATAGCTACCAATCTTTCTGATCAGCTCAGCATCATGCGCTCTAGCTTCATCGAGCCAGAAAACAGCAGGGCTTCCGGTCGCCCGGGCACGATTGACTGCCAACTTAATCCAGTCCCGAATCGGCGCATCCTTGACCTGGCACATGCGCCAGATGTCACCTTCTTCCACCTCGTGCTCAAGAAGGATATTGCCGGTTGTGTCAACCACACGAATTCGCCCTGCACCTGGACTTTCGAAAGTTTTGTCATGCGAACCGTATTCCTCAGCTTTCTGGGCCATTAGGCCGACGTTTGGAATCGTTCCCATGCTGACCGGATCAAATGCCCCGTTTTCCTTGCAGAAGTCGATCGTGGTGCGGTATACCTCGGAATAACTCCTGTCAGGAATAACCGCGAGTGTATCCTGTGGATTGCCATCGGCATTCCACATCTGCCCTGAATTGCGAATCATGGCAGGCATGGATGCATCAATAATCACATCACTGGGAACATGCAGATTCGTGATACCCTTGTCCGAATTGACCATGGCAAGGGCGGGTCCATTATTCAGACACGCCTGCAGGTCATCGAGAATTGCTACCCTTTGCTCTTCGGGCAGTTCAGTCGCCTTTGTCAGCAGGTCACCAATGCCATTATTGAAATCAACACTGAGCTTCTCCAGCAATGAACCATGCGTATCGATAAAATCTGCTAGGAACACTTTCACGCAGTGCCCAAAGATAATCGGGTCGGAAACCTTCATCATGGTCGCCTTCATATGGAGTGAAAACAGCACACCCTCATCCTTTGCCTGCCTGATCTGCTTACCCAGAAATTCAACAAGGGCTTTCTTGCTCATTAGCGAGGCATCAATAACCTCGCCGGCCAGCAAGGGAGCAAAATCCCTGAGAACAGTTACCACATCTTCCTTATCCACATACTCGATCTTGAAGGTGCTTTCTTCCTCAATAGTGCATGAAATTTCATTGGAACGGAAATCGCCATCAGACATTGAGGCCACATCCGTCTTGGAATCACCTGACCACGCACCCATAGAATGCGGATTAGCCCTCGCATATTCTTTTACAGCCTTGGGTGCTCGGCGGTCAGAATTTCCTTCACGCAACACTGGATTAACTGCACTTCCCTTAACCCGGTCATAGCGTTCCTTAATGTCATCCTGCTCACCGTTTTGCATGTCATCGGGATAATCAGGCAAGGAATAGGAATTTTCCTGTAACTCGGTAATGGCGGCCTGCAGTTGTGGTATTGACGCACTGATATTGGGCAGCTTGATAATGTTCGCTTCATCCGTCTTGGCAAGTTCCCCCAATTCGGCCAGTGCGTCCCCGATCTGCTGCTCACTTTTCAGTGCATCCGGGAAACTGGCAATGATGCGGCCAGCAAGAGAAATATCACGCGTCTCAACATT
>CALCSP010000520.1 GCA_937893785.1 uncultured Verrucomicrobiales bacterium | reverse complement strand
TTTTTCTTTTCTTTTTCTTTTTGTCAGTTCCTGTTCCTTGCCGTCTTTTCTTTTTCTTTTTGTCTGTTCCTCTTCCTTGCCGTATTTGAAACTCGATAAAGCAACACTTTCTGCTATTACCCCACCTGCAAGACCGCCGATGCCGAACAACGCAACGGCTAAAATGGCGAACAAAGAGGGAGACGTATTCCCTAATTGATTAAAAAACAAAATAAACGATAGGCTACCACCGATTATTACACCCAATCTTTGTGCCCTTTTTGTATGTTCCTTCAACGCCTCTTCCACTGTGGATACAGGCGGATCTTTCAGTTTGAAGTCATCCTTATCTTTCAGTTTGAATTCAGAATTTTGTAGCGCAGCAACCAGGCTGGTATGTTCTTGTTTTATTCTTTCTACCAGGTTTTCGGCTTCCTGTAACGCAGATCCTTTTTTAGAAGCACCCGCGTTCTCCACCCCTTCGGTTCCCTGGGCTTTCGGTTCAAGCTCGCGTTTAGTCTCCAGGGCCTCCTTCATCAAGCGCTGCTTTTCTCGCTCTTCCCGAAGTTCGTCGTAGAGTCTTTTTGAATCATCCACAACTAAGCTTAACAACCAGTGCATCGCTTTTCAAGACGGGGCGAGAAGAATTCCCGATAGCCGTGGCTAACTCAACGAGAAGGAACGGAAAGGGCTGTAGTTTGCCCAAAAAAAATCCCAGCCCATATGATAGATATGAGTGGCAACCCCGCAAGGACTCGAACCTTGAATAACAGAACCAAAATCTGTTGTGTTACCAATTACACCACGGGGTTATCGTGATATGGGCGGGCAAAGTAACGCCTTCCGGACGGAGATCAAGAGCTGGATTGCAAGGAAATTGCCACGGCAGACACTTTAAAGTAGCACCATTTAAGCTTTGCGTTTCAGCAGTGAGGCACCAGACATAGCCCCGGGAGGCTGAATATCCATCATATCCAGCAGGGTCGGTGCAATATCTGCAAGGATCCCATCCCGCAATTCCACCTGAGAGGAATCCTCAGCCACATAAACAAGATGCACAAGATTGGTAGTATGAGCCGTGTGTGGAGAGCCATCCTCCTTAATCATCTGCTCACAATTCCCATGGTCCGCGGTGATCAATGCCCGGCCTCCGAGTCTGATAACCTCATCGATCACCTTCTCAAGGCTATCATCAATGGTACCCACAGCTTTCCGCGCAGCCTCCACAACCCCGGTATGCCCGACCATATCCGGATTGGCAAAATTGAGGATAACCAGATCATAATCCTTGATCCGCGAAACAACCTCATTCGTAACCTGTGATGCACTCATCTCGGGCTGAAGGTCGTAAGTTGCAACCTTGGGTGAGGGCACGATCACCCGATCCTCACCTTCAAAGGGCTGCTCCTCACCACCGTTAAAAAAGTATGTCACGTGCGGATACTTCTCCGTCTCGGCAATCCTCAATTGTGTTTTGCCGGCGGCACTGACCACCGATCCTAACACATCCTCAAGTTTCTCAGGGGCAAACACCACCGGGCAATCGTATTTCTCATCATACTCGGTAAGCGTGTAGTAGGAGATCTGCGGTTGGTCGCCGCGATCAAAGCCATCGAAGTCTTCAAAAAGAAAAGCCTCCGAGAGTTGCCGAGCGCGATCAGCTCGAAAATTAAACCACAGCACAACATCACCATCTTGAATCCGGCGGGTTTCGTTCTCTCCAAAGATCATGGCCGGCAAAAACTCATCCGTCTTATCAACTGCATATTTTGCCTTCACCGTCTCGGAAGGCAGCAGGTCACAGGCTTCGCCGATCCCGTCTACGATGGCATCCCAGCCAAGTTTGGTTCTCTCCCAGCGACGGTCACGATCCATGGCGTAATAACGCCCAACAACAGTAATGATCCTTGCTCCGAACCGGCCAAGCTCATCTTCACAGTGGGATAGAGACTCATAGGCACCAGTAGGTGAAGTATCCCGACCATCGGTGATCGCATGCACCTTGATATTCTCAACTCCGGCAGCATGTGCTTCCCTGGCAAGGGCTATGAGGTGGTCTTGATGACTGTGAACACCACCATCAGAAACCAATCCTACCAAATGCAGCGTGGACTGACCTGCCTTTGAGAAGGCCTCCTGCAGGACGGGATTTTCGCCCAACTGATCGCTGTCAATAGCTCGGTTAATCCGAGAAAGGTCCTGGTAGACGATACGACCTGCACCCAAGTTTAG
>CALCSP010000519.1 GCA_937893785.1 uncultured Verrucomicrobiales bacterium | reverse complement strand
TCAGGCTTCGAGGCAACAGCTCCCGAACTGATTAATTCTTTATTGATCTTGGTTTTTCTGTTCCTTTCAAAATCAGCCAGAAGCTCTTGAATGCCATTACTGGAAAGGTCGTATTGCTCCTCATATTCCTTCAACACTAACAGTTTTTCGGACAACTCGTTTTCAGTTTGAATGGCCATTTCGCCTTTTTCAGTGGCATACCTTTCATTGAGTGCATCTGCCTGAGAAAGCATTCCTGTAAGAACCTCCCTGCGCAGTTCTTCAACCAATTCGGGATCCATATCGTTCTTCTGTTTGTCAATGGCAGTCATTGCCCCTGCCCAATAAACGTTTGCAACATGCCCTCTGACCTCCGCCTCTAAATCCCGCCGAGGTTGCACCACCAAGAGATAATAACAAAGGAACACAAAAGCCAGCACAGCCGCCGCCCCACCACCAACCACCATCCGGAAATTTTCCGGACGCTTAAGAAAAGCGAGCTTTTTTGGCCCTGATGAAGACAGGGAAACGGAGGGCACCGGAACCGGACTCGAGCCGCCAACCTTCAAGGGCGCTGCAGAATTCGGATCCGAGCCAGAATCAACCGGCGTGAAGGTGATCCTGCGCGAAGTGTTCGATTTTTGCTCTAAATTACCATCCTCTGCGGCAATGTATGATTTTGTCGGCTCAATGGCATCCGGCGCGGGCAAATTTTGCGCAGGTCTTTGGGTTGGAGGTGGAGGTTCTACTCGTCCGGTTACAGCAAGCTTTGCCTGCTTGGTTTCAGGCGTAGAAAGATCAAGGGATGACAAGTCCAGCACTAGGCGGTTTCCCGGTCGCTGCAAAAGAACCTGCTCCCCAGTACAACCGGCCCAGTCAAAGTCAGCCAGCGTATCCACCTTCTGAAGATATGTTGTAAATGAAGCCCTCCAGGCAGCTGGAGTCACTCCTGAAGCTGCTGTTAATTGAAGAGACTCGGCATACATCGCAAGCAAACTCCGTGAATCCCCATCCGCACCGGATGCATTCACTACGAAAGCGCTGCTTGGTTTACCTTTCTCGTCAACCAGCAACGCGGCATCCCCAGCCTCCCCTCGCACAGCCTTCCAATTGCTTGCCGGTAACGCCAATGTACCGGCAAACTGGCCAAGATCGACAATTTCATGATCTTCAAGATAACGTGGCTCATCATCATAACTCTCCATCCACTTAAACCCATACAGAACCTCTGCCGGCGACGCGCCACAACCTGCGATCTCTTCAGGTTCACAGATAAGATGCTGTGCCAGATGATTCGTGCGTCCGGTATAATCCGAACCGGCATCCTTGTTTCTTGTCAGAATATGGTAGTCTTTTCCCGAAAAAGATATTTTCCGGTGAGCATAGATGACTGGAGATACACCAGAGGTGACAAACGTATACCCACTGACTCGCTCAATATCGGACACCAAGCGATCACTTATTTGCCTGTGCCTTGCTGCAACAGTGTAACCGCTGCGTCCGGGAATAAGTCCCCGACTTACACTGGTGTAGATAAGTTGGTATGCCATGTCCTTTTTCTTGTGACCTGATCTAGAAAAAAGTCACTTGAAAGATGGTACTAATTCAGGCTGAACTCTGGACAGTGCCCACAGCGTGGGAACCTCAACAAACATCGGGTTCATTTTCGTCGGGTCCGGCCCAATACGCTCAACGCCTCTGTCATCCTCAAAGGTGACCGGAGTATGTCCAAAGGCGCTTGAGGCAAAATACATAACATCCGAGGATATCGTCTCCGCATTAGCAACTATATATGGGCAATGCTCCTCCAGTAACTCACGAACAAGCGCGGAGTTTTCCTGAATGGCTTCAAGATCAATGCGCCCGTCCACAACAGGTTCCCGGAACTTATCGATCCCGATTTTATCAATCCAAGAATCACACTTACCCAAAATCACCGCGAAGGGCTTATCAACACGTTCACGTCTTCCATAACCGAGCAACTTCTTCATCCGTACCTCAGTCTCAGCGAGAATCACATCCTGCTGATCAGAAACATGAGAGGCTAGCTGAGGATCATCCGTTCCCGTAATACAAGATCTGAAATCACGGTTAATCGTTGGATCGAAGAGAAAGAAAATCGCATCCGATGCAGCAATGTGCTGCGCTCCTGGCGAATTGGCTGAGTCCTGTCCTGGCTGAAAATGCTCTCCGGCATTGTCATAGAAAACCACTGAACACGCTCCCTCATCTGTATCCGCACCGGAAAGAGAGAAAATAAAGGGCTTGGGCAGGGTAACCATCTTATCATATCGAGGCAGGCGCTCATACATCTCGCCCTCAAGCTGGGTCTTTGTAAGAAATGCCTGCCCGGGGGATTGCGCACTAAAAAGATGGCTTTTCATCTCATTCAATGGCGCATTGCCTGTCGGATCGGCATCACGAAAAACAATACCAAATTTCTTAAAAAGCGTCGTTTGCAACAACTTGACCAATACTGTCAGGTAATAGGATTTACCGGACTGAGGCGCTCCGACAATAGAGAAAATCCGATGCGGGTCATCAAAGAAACCTGGAGGAAGTGTCCGCCGACAGTGCGGACAGGCAATCTCAGTGCAAGGCACTCCCTGCTCATCAAGTGCCTGGCCTCGGTCATTGAACCGTGTCGCCTCAAAACGCCTCATGTGCTCCTCCCCAAGAAGAGGGTCTCCAAAAAGGGACTCATGAACAGCCACATGCATCACATCTCCGCTGTCAAAGCGTAACCAGCAGGTTGGACAACAAAATTCACCAACATCACTATCAACAAAGCGGGTGACTTCCGGAGGGCGCACAACACTTTCCTCAACCATTGTGGCCACCGGCGCATCATCAGCATCATCAGTCACTCCCATTGGAGCGGCCACAGAAACGGCATCTTCGCGAACCATTAATTGTCGCAGGTAGAAACCCACCTGACTTGCCCCCTTGAATACCGGAGTGGAATCCGGATCCAGAGCCATAGCATCCCGAGCGGCAAACACCTCCTGCAATTCCAACGGACGGGAAGCACTTGCCGCATTGGACTTATTGATAATCCAACCCTGATTCCTAATGGCCATTCCCCACTGCTGCAGAACCTCCGCCTTAGTCGCCTTGGCCGCACCAATGATCAAAAAGCTATTGCCGATTTGCAGAGAATATTCTTGGGGGCGCTTAAGAGGAGCCAGATTCGTCGATGTGCCATTGACCACCATGACCCCATTTGGATGATCAGGCTGAACTGCCCTGATTTGTATCCCCTTTTTTGTCTTTTCTATCAGGCAGTGCTGATCAAGAACCTCGCCATCATTAACCCTCAGATGACATTCCGCCCCTGAACCAATTATGAAAGGAGTCTCCACTGCCTGTGCGAAGGTGCCACCAATACAGTCGATGACTGCAATGTCCGTCTTATGTGCGAATGCCATAATTTATTAATAAAGAGAATTAAGCGCATACTCTAACGTACAGACAGTGAAGTGAAAATCACATAGTCCACCGATTTTTAAACCGCTTTAGACATTTAAAGTATCCTAAGTAATTACGGCTCACTCATTCAGCCACAAAACCGACTCAGGATGTTTCAACCAATAAAAGCAGCCGTATAATCTCGATGAGCCTATGGCTTAGAAAAAGAGAAGAACCAACCAATCAGGCCCGCGCACTTGCAGCAACTCCTTGGCAATGAAACCAAATTACGAAGGCCACTCAATTTGTATTAATACCAGGGACAGGAATCGAACCTGCACGTCCTAAGGACACCAGATCCTAAATCTGGCGCGTCTACCAGTTTCGCCACCCTGGCCTTTCAATTGCGAACGATCTAATTGCAGGATATTTCCCATGCTGTCAAGGAGGGGAATGCCAAAGCGTTATAAAAACGCTTTTATACTTACCCTACACACTGCGGACAGCTGCCAAAAAACTCGAGCTCATGGTATAATCCGGAAAATCCGGTTCGTTTCATGAGATCCTTCTCCAGAACTTTTACCGGGCAATCCATTTTAAGCGTCTCAATTTTTCCGCAATCAGTACACACCAGATAATCAAAATGCTCTCCTGGATAGGCAAAGGTATAATAAGCGGCACGTTCGTGTAAGCCCAGCCGCCTGATGACCCCCTTCGCCTGCAACCTTCCAAGCAGCCGAAATACTGTCGCCTTGTCACAATGGTCTGACAGGGCCTTGGCCCCACAGAGATCAGCCAACGTGAGCGGGCATTGCGACTCAATCAGAACCCGCAGCAATTGTTTCATTGCCTTAGTACGCCTCAAACCGCGTTTCCGACAAACGTCAACCGCCCAATCAATGCGTTCCTGAATGTTTTTTTCCTCGGCCATAGACAATTCACCCCATTATTACTCCTTAGCACATGAAATATCAACCTTAGAACATTTCGCGCGCACTATTGCACAAATGGCAATCCTCACTTAGTATCTTAATTAAGAACTGCCAAGCAACCATATATTGTATATCTTGTTATGAAGTTGTCCCTGTCTCTGCTCCTCGGTTTTAGCACCTTTTTCCTCGTCTGTTCCTGCGAGCGCAACGCTCCACCCATTCAGGATATCGCTCAAAAAAACGCCAAGATCGATCCCCTCACCCCCAAGGAACAAGTTTCAACTCCCACTCCGGAAAAAACTGCCTCCGACAACATTGCATCCAACCCATCCTCACCTGATCAAAGCCCCAAGCCAATGCCCAAGCGCAAAACTTTTCAGCCCCTATCAGATGAAGAACTTCGCAAGAAGCTCACCCCTCTTCAATACCAAGTCACACAACTTGAAGGCACCGAACGCCCATTCACTAATAAGTATGATGAGCACTTCGAAGAAGGGATCTACGTTTGTATCATTTCCGGAGAAGCACTTTTCTCCTCAAAGGACAAGTATAACTCCGGATGCGGGTGGCCAGCCTTCACCAAACCTATTGATCAGAAAGAAATTGAGGAAAGAACCGATTTCAAAATCGGCTACGCACGCACAGAAGTAAGAGCCAAGACCGGCAATTCCCACCTCGGTCACGTGTTTAATGACGGGCCGCCGGAAAAAGGCGGAATGCGCTATTGCATCAACTCTGCCTCGCTGCACTTCATTCCGAAGGATAAGCTTGTCGAAGAGGGATACGGCGAATACTTGCACCTTTTCGCAGCGAATGCGGAAACACCAAAGTAAGCTCGGTGATTAGCCCGGAAAAAATCCAGGCGGTTGGCAAGGAAATCGCCATCCTGTGGAAGGATGGTTCAGAGAGCTATTGCCCGATGGAAAAGCTTAGGGCCAATTCACCAAGTGCTGAAACCAAAGGGGAAACAGACCTTTTAGGAAGGCGTATCGGGGGCAGTGACCAGACAGATTTCAGCGGTGTTCAAGTAACAGGATGGGAGCTTGTAGGCGGATACGCCATACAGTTTAATTTCAGCGACGGACATAATACAGGACTTTTCAGCTATGAGTTACTTAAGGAACTCTGCAAGGAATAGTCCAACTAATTACCTTCCTTCGGGACAGCATCCTCATCTTCATCATCATCGAGCACAATCCACTCATCATCCTGTTCACGTCGTCGCAGATGATTAACCAGCAAGACGACGCCAAAGCCGATAAATCCCACTGTAAGTTCGAGCAAGCCCGGCATGGTAACCACAGGCAGGACACTGTCTGAAGCATCAATCAGAAACTCAAAAACCGTGCGATAAAAAATAATGCCGGTAATGAGCATGCCGACTATGATTCCAAGCCAGAAAGGTCCAATTCCACGACGTTTCCGGTCCTGATCATGTTGTGACTTCTTGCTGTCCATGTTATTTCATTCTAACGCCAGACCATTTAACCGCAAGAAACCTCAATGGATTCCATTACAAAAATTACGGAAAAAATCCGAACCTTTCGCGATGATCGCGACTGGATGCAGTTCCATAATCCGAAGGAAATTGCAGCAGCAATCGCCATAGAATCTGCTGAGTTACAGGAAATATTTCTTTGGAAAGACTATCCGGAAAGCGAAACCGCCGCCAGAGAAAAGCAGCAAGCTGTTGCAGATGAAATCGCGGACATTGCCGTTTACCTCTTTGAACTGGCTGACAATCTAGGACTCCAACTTGGTGAAGTCATGCTGGAAAAAATGCAGAAGAACGCTGCCAAATACCCCATAGACAAATCCCGTGGATCCAATCTCAAATATAACGAACTCTAGAAAGAAGAGGGACTCCTGCACCATCAGGGCTTAGCCAACGACACAGACCTCCAAGGCCGCCGTCCCGGGATAATAGGCCTACCGCTTGAATCAAAGCTAATCCCGCTAAGAGCACCGCTCAGGACGTTGTCCCCCACCTTTAATCTTTCCTCGGGACCTCCCGATACAAAATAACCCTTTGTTGCAACCAGTTTAACCCTGCTATTGGCAATCCTGTTCCCTGTAAATGTATTGGTATTGGGAAACGACCGGTCTTCGGAAAAGAAATCTTGTAGCGCGGGATAGCGTAACAAGTGCTTCCGCGTTGCATCCGAAGTCAACAGATTACGCCATGAAGCCATTCGCCCAGACCCCCAGTTTTGCGAAGGTATAAAGTGAAGCCCCAATGGAACTGCACAATCAATGAATGAATTGTTTTCCACATTCACGTGTGACCCTCCCTCAATGATAACCGCCTGACTTTTTTCTCCCGCCCCAACGCGATGAAAAACGTTGCCGGTAATGCTTACGCCCGCGGTGCCGTCAGCAAGATATATAGCGCCACCCGGCTCTTCATCCAAGCAACCAATATCCTGGAAAAGATTACTACGAATGACGGTTCCTCTCATATGAGGATCGTTGCCCAGCCGGGCATATACTGCCCCCATTTGTAAAGGATTTCGACAAGCGCGATGGAACCAGCATCCTTCGATTAAAAAATTATTTCCACTGAACTGTAAAGCCATGTGGGGCAGGTCACTGAAAATACAATCTCTTACCTGATGCCCCACTCCGACCATTTCCATAGCAGGATTCCATGAGGGACTCCACCACCCAGTAGCCACAAGCTTGGAATTTATGACCATATTTCCGGAAGCCTTAAGGGTAACGGAGTCACCGCCTTCAATCACCATTCCTCTTCCACCCACATCTTCGACGATCACTCCATTGACCCTGATGTCACGGCCATCCAACACCAATCCATCGCCACCGCAATTTCTCACTGTGACATTTCCAATCTGAATATTAAGGGCATCTTTCACCACGACCCCATCTCCCCTTGTCCCCTCGACCCGAAACCCGGACATCTCGATATACCGGGCTTTTTCAATATTGATTACCGGACGCTGACTCCATGACAAGCGGGCAAAGGAGGCCCAATTCAAATCATTGGCAGGAGGCAGAAAAAAAACCAACCCCCTTGCCTCATCAATAAAATACTCATAGGGCTCATCAAGTTCCTCAAAAACGTTTTCAAAAAAGACTCCCGGAAAATCGACATTCTCCGCAATGCCTCTGTTAATGGCGTGACCACCAATCGTAATCTCTTTACCTTCAGCGCTAACCTTCTCAATCCGCGCACATCCCCAGCCCGAAGAATTCGCCCAAAAACCATTTATCCAGATACCTGCAGATGTTCTCCATTGATCCGGGCGAGTCGAATGAATGTGCAATATCTGGTCGATACCCACTCCATTATCACCCCCGCCCTCGCCCTGTTTCCCGCCAGTTACACGTGAAACCCTAATGTTGCCAACATTGGGCCACCTAGCAAGACGCATCCGGTTGTCCGCCAGATAAAGCATGGCAGGAGGAACCCCCAACTTTCTACCAGCGGCAATCCCGCGAGGACTCATTCCACCCAACTTAGGCCGATCCACAT
>CALCSP010000518.1 GCA_937893785.1 uncultured Verrucomicrobiales bacterium | reverse complement strand
TGATCCTACGGCAGGTGAGCTGATGTCTTTAATGCTCCCGCTTCACTATTTTTACGCGCAACAGGACCGGGAATTTCCAATTATTGAATTTCTTGATTCGGGAGAAGTGCCCGAGCCACAGTTCAGTCTTCTTGTCCATGATTTGGACATGACCTCAACGCTGACTCGACATCATGGGAGCGATTTGTCTCTCAATGTGCTTTATGCAGACCAGAGTGTTGATTATTTAATTCGCATGGTAGTTCTTGAACGAATGGATAACCGCTCGCCAGTTGAGTTTGGTGCTATCGGTATCCATCTGGACAAGTTGCAGAGTGAAATGAGGAGTGCTGTCGTGGCTCAAGAAGCACCTTTCGGAGCGCTATTGGAGAAGTATGAAGTGGATTTCCGAAGCTCCCCAAAAGGATTCTTCCGTATCCAGTCGGATCAACTTATTGGAGATGCTCTAAATAATGATCGTGATGTCCAGTTATACGGTAGATGCAATGAACTGACTGACCGTGAGGGGTTTGTGTTAGCTGACATCGTTGAGATTCTGCCTTTGAGTCCATTAAAAATTGGCAAATAATGAATCCTTATCTCGAGTTTTAGCGTATTATAGATGACTGGAATTCTTTTTACACATTTAGAAAAGTTATCATGAAGCAGACTGCGGATGTAATTGTGATCGGCGGTGGTCCTGCAGGTGCCACCGCATCTGCTCTACTTGCTGAAAAGGGGCATGATGTGGTTGTTATAGAGAAAAGTAAATTTCCCAGATATCACGTTGGTGAATCCCTCATGCCGTTCTGCTACCATACACTAGACCGTTTGGGTTTGGTCGAAGAAATGGATAAACTTGGGTTTACGCAAAAATTCAGCGTTCAGTTTGTTACACAGGATGGTAAGCAGTCTCGTCCCTTCTATTTTTTCCAACATTACGACCACCCTTCATCGACAACCTGGCAGGTTCTGCGCAGTCAGTTTGATAGTCTAATTCTTAATAAGGCGCGAGATAATGGAGCAACTGTATACGAGTTGACTCAGGCAAAGTCACTTATTGAAGATGACGGCACCACGGTAGGCGTGCAGGTCATGGGTGCGGATGGGCAGTCCCATGAAATAATGGCACCAATGGTCATTGACGCTTCGGGGCGTGATTCATTAGTTCAAACTAAAAATAAGTGGAGAAAGAGAGACCCTGTCCTTAACAAAATTGCTATCTGGACCTATTTCAAGGGAGCGCTGCGTGATCCTGGTCTAGATGCGGGTTCAACAACTGTTGCTTATATACCTGATAAAGGTTGGTTTTGGTATATACCCCTTGCAGGAGATATTGTCAGTCTGGGTGTGGTTGCGGACAGAGATTATCTGTATCGAAACACCAGGGATCCTGAACAGATCATCAAAGAGGAGATCAAAAATAATGTCTGGATATCTGAGCATCTAAAACCTGGAAGACAGTTTGGACGCTATTGGACAACCGGCGAGTATTCATACCGGTCAGAGTTTTGTGCGGCTAACGGCCTGCTCCTTGCCGGTGATGCCTTTGCTTTTCTAGACCCTGTTTTTTCATCTGGTGTCTTTCTCGCTCTGAAAAGTGGCGAAATGGCTGCTGATGCCGTTCATCATGCAATCCTAAACAATGATTATCAGGCCTCTCAATTTAGTGAGTATGGTCGGGAACTTTGCGAAGGCATTGAGGCAATGCGTGCTTTGGTTTACGCGTTTTATGATCAAGGCTTTAGTTTTGCCGACTTGGTGAAGGAGTATCCTGACGTCCGGGGCGATCTTACTGACTGTTTAATTGGCAATCTCTCAACTGATTTTAGTAGTTTATTTGAGGCCGTTTCTAACTTTGCCTCTCTGCCTTCCAAATTAGAACACGGAAAGGTGTTGGCCAGCGCGTAACTTTTGCCGCGCATCGATTGACTTCCCCCTTCTTTTTGTTCTGAACGCTGATGACAGGGCCATTTTAGTTGCTAGAATGTATATTGTGCTTTTCATATTCATGAGAGCATTCCTATATGGCTTATCAATTTGTACAGCGTCGCAAAGTTGCTTTTTCTGAAACTGACCTAGCGGGAATCGTTCATTTTGCGTGCTTCTTCCCATACATGGAGGATTGCGAACACGCATTCTACCGTTCATTAAATGAGTCGGTTCACAAGATGGATGATGGGGCAGGTGGATGGGTAGGGTGGCCAAGAATACATGCTTCATGTGATTATCGTAATCCTCTTCGCTTTGAGGATGAGGTGGACATTGAGATGCTCGTGGCAGATGTTGGAAACAAGACAATAGAATACCGGTTTCGTTTTTTGAAAATAGGGGCCGAAGAGCCTGTGGTTGCGGCTGTTGGCAAGGTGACAGTTATCTGTGTCCGCTTTAGTGAAGGCGTGATGGGCGCGGTAGAAATTCCTGAATTCATCCGTAAAAAAATTGACTCGGCACCCGCTGAAGTCGTGGATTCATTTGCGGATTAGACATGCATGAAAGATCAACCGCAACATAACACTAATAATCAAAAAAGAATGACTTGGTTGCTATTCGCGTTAATGACCGTTGGAGCTTGGGGGGTCTACGGGATTCTCCTTCATGAAGGAGCTTTGGGGATGAAGGATCCTGAGTTTGGGAGGTATAAAGCATTTCTCTGGGTGGGTGTTGCTTATTTTGTTACAGCAGTGCTAGCACCACTATTACTGCTTGTTTTTTCTGGCGCAGGATGGCAAATGTCCTTCAGGGGATCTGCCTATTCTTTTGTTGCCGGAATCGTTGGCGCAATCGGTGCATTTGGAGTTTTGTTAGCCTTTGGAGCAAAGGGGCATCCTGCGGTTGTCATGTCCATTATATTTGCCGGAGCTCCTGTGGTGAATGCTGTTGTTGCTATCGCGTTACATCCTCCGAGCGAAGGTTGGGGTTCCGTCTCGCCTCTTTTCTGGCTGGGGATTGGCCTCGCTGTTTTGGGAGGCTTTCTTGTTACGCTTAAGAAACCGGGGCCGGCAAAAAAGCCCGCTGAGAAAATTGCGTTCGCTCAGCTCGCAGATGTTAAGCCAAGTCAGTCCGGGGGTGATTCAAGCATCCCTACCGAGAATGATTGACCCTTAAAAGAATGCTTGATGATGTAGTATTGCCACGAGTAAGGCGCCTGCTAAATACGGTTATCAGTTCAGGTAATGCATTTTACCGGCAAAAGCTTGAGGATGCAGGTTTCACCAGTTTCGAGGATCTGACCTTACAGGAGTTCAGGCAAAGGTGCCCATTTACAACAAAGGAGGATATTGCCTCTGATCATCTAAGTAATCCTCCTTTTGGCACTAATCTGGGTAAGCCTATAGAATTGTATAGCAGGATTAGTCGGACAAGTGGAACAACTGGAGAAAGGATCATGTGGCCAGACACACAGAGTGGATGGAATTCGATGCTTGATGCGTGGCAGGAGATTTACAGAATGTCTGGAGTCGATTCCAAGAGTGACTGCCTTTACTTTGCGTTCTCCTTTGGTCCATTTATCGGGTTCTGGACTGCCTATGAAGCTGCGGCCAAGATGGGGTGCATGGTTTTCCCTGGTGGATCATCGCGCACGAATGAACGAGTTGATGATATTACCTCAACGAGAGCTTCGGTTTTATGCTGTACGCCAACCTACGCTCAACGACTTGGACAGGCGATGCAGGAGTCTGGAAAGGAGCACGGAATTAACAAGATCATCGTTGCAGGGGAGCCTGGGGGAAGTGTGAAAGAGGTGCGAGATAGAATTTCATCCTTTTGGAATGGTGCTGCCGTATTTGATCATCATGGTATGACTGAAGTAGGGCCCGTTTCGGCCCAACCACCCGGAATGCCAGGGGACTTATGTTTGCTTAGGGGATTTCATTATGGTGAGGTGCTTGACTGCGAAAGTGGTGAAGAGGTGATGGAGGGTGAGAAAGGCGAGCTTGTGCTCACTACCCTTCGTAGAGATGATACCCCTGTTTTGCGATATCGAACAGGTGATCTGGTTTGCAAAAAGTATTATGAGATTGAAGGCGAGCAGGTTCTTGGCTTCAAAGGTGGGATACTTGGGCGGATTGATGACATGATTGTCGTGCGCGGTGTAAATATATATCCGGCTGCCGTAGAAGCCGTGCTTTGTCGTTTTTCGGAAGTTGAAAATTACAGGGTTGTTATCACATCCGATCGCGACATGCACGAGGTGACTGTTTTTGTCGATCTCGGCGGGTGTTGTTCAGTTAAGAGTGTAGCTAATGAGATTAGCGATTCGCTTAGAAATACTTTTGCTTTGCGCTTGCCGGTTGAGGTAGTGTCGCCGGGAAGTCTGCCGATAGACGAGTTCAAAGCGAAAAGATGGATCAGGCAATGATTATTGAAATAAATAGCGTAAATAAAAGTTACATTGATGGCTATGATAGGGATCGTAAGCTCGTTTTAAGGGATGTTTCCTTAAAGGTTAATGCTGGAGAAACAGTTGCGATCGTAGGTCAATCAGGTTGCGGCAAGAGTACGTTGCTCAACTTGATGGGCGCACTAGATGTGCCTGATTCAGGTTCAATTACGATTAATGGGAAGGAATTGTCTAAGCTCTCCCCTAAACAAGCGGCTGCAACACGCGCTGAGGATATTGGTTTTGTCTTCCAGTCACACCATCTTCTTCCTCAGGCAACGGTCATTGAGAATGTGACGCTTCCTTCTCTAGCCGTCCCTAAGAAGCGGAATGCTCAAAGTGTAAAAGCTAGAGCAATGGATCTTTTGTCCAAGGTTGGTATTAGTGAGCACGCGAATCAGTTTCCTGGGCAGCTGTCTGGAGGAGAGCGCCAAAGAGCGGCTGTTGTTAGATCATTGATAAATAAACCGTCATTACTTTTGGCCGATGAGCCAACGGGGGCGCTTGATGCGGGAAATGCAGATGATCTGACTGGACTTTTGCTTGATTTAAACAAGAGCGAGGGAATTGCACTTGTTGTTGTCACCCACAATGAAAAAGTTGCTTCGAAGATGGATAGGAAGCTGACGATACAGTCTGGGATCTTGCAAGAATTAGAGTGATAATGGTTAGGCTAGCAATAGATGGGCTGCGTCATTATTGGAGGCTTTCTCTCTGCCTCTTTCTTGGTGTTTTCACTGGGTCTGCAATATTGACGGGCTCCCTTTTGGTTGGGGATTCTGTTAAGCAGACACTCCTCAATAATTCAGAATTGCGGATAGGAGCAGTAAAACAAGCCGTTATAACAGGGGAGCGTTTTATTACTCAAAAGCTAACGGATCAAATCGCGGCTTCCTTACCGGGCAAAGATACTGCTGGTATGCTTTTTGCCACAGGTATCATAAGTACTCCCGACAAAAAAAGCCGAGTGAATGGAGTCCGAGTCTACGGGGTAAATAAGGATTTCTGGAAGCTTGCAGGTAGGGACGCTCCGGCGGGAAATTATTTAGGCTTGGGGAAACCTCTTGCCGACCGAATGAATGTATCTTTAGGGGGGCGAGTCATTGTGCGTATGGAGATGCCGGGGCGAGTTTCTCGAGAAGCCCCGCTGTCTGGTGAGACTGAAGAAATAGCTTCTATTAATGCTCCAGTGACCGATGTCATTTCTGCTGAACACATGGGTAGGTTTAGTTTGGTTTCCGAACAGTCGGATTCACTTAATGTTTTCGTTCCGCTTTCCGTTCTCCAAGAAAAGTTAAATAAGACGGGGCGCGTTAACCTAATTCTTTCTTCTGCTGACAAAGACATTCAGCCTTTGATAGAGGCTAATTGGATGCTGGAAGATGCCGAGCTTTACTTGAAGCGGTTCAGTGATTCGGAATC
>CALCSP010000517.1 GCA_937893785.1 uncultured Verrucomicrobiales bacterium | reverse complement strand
GAGAGGTTTACCTCATCGAAGAACCAATCGCTGCCGCCATTGGCGCGGGCTTACCGATTACAGAACCCAATGGGAACATGATCGTTGATATTGGGGGGGGCACAACAGAGGTGGCTGTCATTTCTCTCTCGGGAATGGTGGAAAAGCATAGTCTGAGGGTAGCAGGCGATGCGCTTGACCGCTCGATCATTGCCTACATGAAGCGTACCTATAACCTGATGATTGGGGAGCCCACTGCTGAGGATGTGAAGATAAAGATCGGCTCCGCGTGTCAGGTTGGAGAGGATGTTGCGATGGATGTGAAAGGAAGGGACTTGGTTGAAGGGCTTCCGAAAACAGTAAGTGTCAGTTCTTCTGAAATTCGTGAAGCCATGGCCGAGCCACTTGCTGCGATCACCAATTCCGTGCGATCCACTCTTGAGAGTTGTCCTCCTGAGCTAGCTGCCGATCTTTGCGACCGTGGTATTGTTCTTGCGGGTGGAGGTGCTCTGCTTCAGGGGTTGGACAAGTATTTGATGGATCAGATGGGGATACCGGCTCATATCGCGGATGATCCGCTGAGCGCTGTTGCTGAAGGGGCTGGAAGAGTTCTAAGTGAGCTTGTGTTTCTGAAAAAAGTGACCACTGCCGGGGTTTAAGTAACAAGACGAATGTCTCGCTCTCCAATTGCAGCTATAAAGAAATCAAATCTTATAGCGTTGGGGTTTTTTGTTCTCGGCTTGGTATGGCTTTTTACCCTTGAGAACAAAACTTTAAAGAATATACAATCGAAGGTTCTTAGCGTTTTTGGCTTTGCTCATGAGACCGTCACTTCAGTGGCTTTTGACAATGACGTCATCAATGGAGAGCCGATTGATCCCGAAAGTATTGCCCTAAAATACAGCAAGGATGAGTTGGCTAAGCGTTACAATGCTTTGCTCAAGGAGTTGTTCCAGCTTCACCTCTGGCGCGGGCAGTTTGATGTGCTTCGGGAAGAGAATATTGAGTTAAAACGCTCATTGAATTTTGTTGACTATAAAAAGCAGCAAAATCAGCGACTGATAGCGGCCCGAGTTATTAACCGACAGAGCAGGAGTTGGTGGAGGACTATCGTGATTGACAAGGGACTGGATGAAGGGGTCGTCTTGAACAGTCCCGTGATGACACCTGTTGCAGTGGACAGGACTGATCGTGTTGAGGGTGCGCTGGTGGGCAAGGTTGCTGTGGTTTCGCGAAGTCAAGCGACAGTCGTGCTTGTCACTCACGTGGAATGTAATGTGGGGGCTTATGTACATGGTGCTCTTGGGCAGTCAGGTGATGGTGGGATGGAGAGGGTGCAGGGGATACTTTCCGGTGCTCCCGGGGCGGAAGTTGATCTGCCACACCTTATCCTGCGCAATTTGCCTAAGGAAGCGGATCGCTACGGTGTTCGTGAAGGGGTTAAGGTTTATTCTTCAGGAATTGCCAACACTTCCGCTCGTGGAATCTTTCCACCAGGGTTAATGCTTGGAGAGGTGAAGGATTTTGAGGTAAGGCAGATTGATGCAGTGGCCACTGTCATTCCTGCTATTGACTTCAATGATCTTTCTCATGTGTTTGTTCTCCTGCCCGGCCTTGTGCCAGTTGCCGACAATGTAGTTTCGGACGCTGCGCCTTCTTCTGTTTCGCCTGAGGCGTTGCCTCCTGATCCAGTGGTTCCCAGAGCCAGAGCTCTGGATGAAGATGTGGATTGAACTCATGATCGATCAATCAAGAATCGTGTTTTCTGCTAGCCTGTTCCTGTTAATGGGCATGGGTGCTGTCTTAAGTGATTTTGTGCCAGCTCTTGCAATTGCCTTTGGGGCGAAGCTTCTAATGCTTCCGGCAATATTTTTTGCGTGTGCTCTAACCGTTCGTTTTCCGATGATGCTGGCCTTTGCTTTTGTGGCCGGTATCGGCTGGGATGCCAGATATATGGTTGTTGGGGATGGAGTCGGGACTGGTTTTGGATATTCCGTCATCCTTTTTGCACTTACTGGCTCATTACTGCAGGGGGTGCGACCGTTGTTCCGCCGCGGGCGTTGGGAGTTGCCTTTGTTTATAGTCGGTGCTGCGACATCGATTCTGCTCATTGCAGAATGGTTTCTGCTAAGTTTCCTGAGGGGGAGTTTTTCCTGGCCAGGAAACTTTTGGTATCAAGTGTGGGCGTCAACGCTTCTATGCATGCTGATGTCACCCCTGATTTTTTACATGATTTTCAAACTGGGTAGATTGACTGGTGCTCCAGTGTATCTTGGCAGGGAAGATCAGCGACAAGGGTTTT
>CALCSP010000516.1 GCA_937893785.1 uncultured Verrucomicrobiales bacterium | reverse complement strand
CCAAGAAGTCTTTCACTGACCTCCCAAATACTCATGCGTAAGGTGAACTCGATCATTCTGCGAGCAAAGGCAACATCCTTGAAAAAACCGTTGGCTTTGAGCTTTTCAAAATCTTCGCTTTTCAGCAGCGACATGAAAAGCTCTGAGGAATGAATGTGCCCCACAAGGTCAGCAAGACCCTGCGTCTCAAAAAAAGCCATCGCCCCTCCCGGAACCTCACCGGCAAGGGATTTTCCAGAAATTGCATCTTTATCCTCTGCTCCTGAAGCAAAGGTCACAAACAGGAACAATGCACACAGGAGAGTTGCAGGGAATATTCTCATCGTAGCCGTTGTAAGCTAGTTTGAGAGATAACAGTGGTCAAAGACCATTAAGGATAGCTTGCCCTCATCGCCAGAATAACCCCAGAAGCCTTCATACAAATAGGGCTACAGGTGTAAAGTCATGCTTCCCTACTTGCATACAGCCTCATGCAAATATATTAAACACCGTGGATAATCCGGATGACAGTTTTGAGGCAAAGCTCCAGGACGCTATTGCCAACCCGAAAAATATGGGAGAAATGCCTGATGCGGACAGTATTGGCACGGTCGGCAGTGCCGACTGTGGTGACATGCTTCGAATGTTCCTGAAATTTACTGATAAGGATGGCAAGAAGGTCATTGACCGTGCCTCCTTTCAAAGCTTCGGTTGCCAGACAGCCATCGCCATTGCCAGCATGGCAACAGAAATGCTAAAGGGTAAGTCCATTTCAGATGCCCAGAAACTTTCCGCAGAGGACATGACCACAGACCTCGGCCCACTACCCCCGGTCAAGATACATTGTGGTCAGATGGTGGAAGGAGCCCTGCGTTCAGCCCTCAACGAAGAAGAAAAAGATCATCATAGCAATCCGGTCGACACTAACACATTGGCCAGCAGCCTTGTCACCCCATCTCCCAAAGGAGGAAAAATCAAAATTAACATCACCCAACCCGAAAACACACCATGAGCGAAATGAACCAGCAAGGCAGCGAATTGGAACTTTCAAGAGAAATCGAAGCCGTTCAGATTCCAAGTGGGGATACATTCACTCTGCCGGCGGGCACAAAAGTGATTATCACCCAGTCACTGGGAGGAACCTACACGGTCGCAACCGATCAGGGGCTTG
>CALCSP010000515.1 GCA_937893785.1 uncultured Verrucomicrobiales bacterium | reverse complement strand
TTACGCATTATCCGGAACCTTCCCCATCCTGATGGAGCAAGTTTCCTCTGCAACTCAAGGGCAACCCGACCCATTGTCATGCGTACGTTCAACTCAACCACATGCCTAAGGGCCAGAGTCCCATCGCTACGACGATACACCATCGCATCAACTCCTACCGGACCAGAATACCCCGGTAGCAAACGGGCAATGGCTCTCGGTATCTTTTCTTGATACCACTGCATGCACTGCTCTTTTGAAAACAGGAACTCAGCAACTTCCTTCTCCAATAGCTTGCTCCATTTAGGTGCAACACGGATACCCCGAAATCTGCCATCCGCATCATTCTCTATCCGGGTCATTCCCACGAGATCAACCTCTCCGTCCCTCACTTCGTAAAGGGCAGAAAAGTCCACCACCCTGTCCAGCCAAGGCTCAGCGAGCACCCCACCGTGAGTAGCTATTGTTTTCTTCAGCCACTGTTGCAATCCGTCCGGATTTTGATCACTACGTCGATGCCCACGGCCAGCACAGGAATAAGCTGCCTTGAAGAGAAACACTTCATCGGCAGCCATAGCCAGCGCAGATTCTGTATCCCAGCACATGGCAACCCTATTATCAGATACTCCCAATTCACGCTCAAGGTGAAGGCCTACCTCCTTGGACAGCCATTGAAGCGGGTAATCATTCCGCCATTTCCACTCCACTTTTTTAGAAACCGCTCCAGCATGCGGTCTGAGAGTATCAACAGCATCAGGCGACCACGCCCATGGGCGCAAGCCTCCGAGTTTGCGGTTATCCATTCTGTCACTTCTCAGAACCTCCGGCAACTGCAACCCCGCTCCTCTCAAATACAGAAGATGGTCAGTCGAAGGAAGTCTCCGCACCATCAGTATATCATCACGCCGACACAATGAAATCATCAGTAACTCGAGGTCATGCTCCATTGCATGCTGGAACCTGCCTGGATCAAAGCGCTCGCCGGATATACCGCACATAGCATATGACTCGGCATTGGGGTTAAACCAATGTACTACAGGCGTCCTGCCCCTTGACTGCTCACAGACCTCTAGTTGATTGATATAGTCCTCGTCCAACCCGGCCAGAATACGCCCCTCCCTGTTGAATGGCGCAAGCCCTTTAGCCCTTGAAGAGCTCAATGGAAAGACGAGCCGCTTATTAAAGGCCTGCCAGTCTGTGTCACCTTTATCCTTCCAATGTCGAAACCATTTCACTCCATGCCCAACGTGACCAATCTCATCACGATAAATCTTTTCCAATATGGCAGCTGTCGCCGAATCACCAGCCTCACGAAACAGCGCCGCGTAATGCCTTGAAAAATCAAGATTTGCCTGCTCAAAAGTAAGGTTGAGCCTAGTGACAAAATCCATCAGTGAATTCACGGGGGAAACCATACGCCAAAAATAATCATTCAGAGGTAATTGACCGAACTCCACCCCGCATTCACGCATCCGCCTCAAATAAAGCCGCGTGTGAATCTGTTCCTCTCGCATGGCACGGAAAACTCCTGCGCGATACTCACCCGGGGCCTCGGGAAATCTCAGCAACACCAGAGCCATTAATTCGGCGGCAAGCAACTCATGGTTAGCTAGGAAATGCAGTAAGACACCACGATCATGCTCCTTATCAATGCGATGAATTCCCGGGAATGCCGCCCGGGTACCTTTTGGGCTTAGCAGAAGCTCATCCGGTCGCCCCGGACTGTCAGAAAAAGCAACCGCCTTTCCGGGGATATCATCTCTGATCTGTGCCGGGGCAAGACAAAGCTTCTCCTCAAGCGAAGATGAAAAAAATACTCGTTCCGCCGCTTCTCTTAACTGCAATTGCTTAATCCCCCTCTCATCAATACCTGTAAATAAAAACGGATTTTTTTATTTCGCAAAGACGGCCATAGCAGCATGACCATCACCAGCTTCCTCATCTCCGAAATCACCGAGGATCTCGACGGACTGAAATCCTGCAGAAGCGAGGAGAAGCTCGAGTTCATATTTCCCATACCACCGCAAGCGTGAACGTTTCACCTCGGACCTTACGGTAATCCCGTTCTTGTCAATAATCTCAAACCGTTGCCTCATATCCATGACTTGTTCACAGCGATCAAGATCAGCGCACACATGGCAAAGTGCCCGTTCACCTTCATCTCCGATTGATTCATCCCTTTCGAGTCGCCAGACCCCATCCAAGGACTCATTTACGATTTCGTAATAGGGTATAAAAAGACTCATCAGCATCACCCCATCGGGTAAGAGATGATCGCGAACCCGTTGCAGAGCATTCATCGCATCCTGCCTCTCTTCAATAAGTTGAAAAGTAGCACCCGGCAACATAACCAAGTCAAATGATCGGCCAAGGTCAAAAGTCCTCATGTCATCGTGCAAAATATCGGCAGATAATCCCTCCGCGGAGACCCTTGCTCGGCATTCCTCAACCATGAATTGCGATGCATCCAGACCCGTTATATTAATACCCTGCTGGGCCAGTGGAATGAGAACACGCCCGGTGCCACATCCTAAATCGAGGCACTTGCCGCCTTTATCAGCAGCCACCCCGCAATAAAATCCTATTTCATCCAATTCATCGCCACCGCGAAAAACATCATACAATTCAGCTTCCAGGCCGTTATAATCCTTATAAGACATACTGCCCATTCGCCCGAATTTCCGCATTCGTCATTCTGAAATTCGCGATTACAGTCCAAATCGCATGATTGAAAGCATCGGCCAGACAAAAACAGAGTTTTTCCACTTCACGGACACAGCATCCCCCCTGATACTGGGATGCGGAGAGACCCTGGCAGATTTTACCCTCGCCTACGAAATGTATGGTGAGCTATCAAAGGATCGTGACAACGTTATCCTCCTCTTTCATGCCCTGAGCGCCAGCCAACATGCTGCAGGACATACCGAGGACGTGCCCGGACTCAATGTGAACTGGGACAAGGAATGTCAATCAGGGTGGTGGGACGGATTTGTGGGACCCGGCAAGGCACTGGATACAGATAGGTTCTGTGTCATTTGTGCGAACTACCTTGGCGGTTGCTATGGCTCGACTGGACCCGGTTCAATCAATCCAGAAACCGGCCAACCGTATGGTTCATCATTTCCCCGTGTCACCATCAGTGATATCGTCGATTCACAAATCAAGCTCCTGGATCACTTTGGAATAGAAAAACTGCATGCTACGGTTGGCAGTTCGCTGGGCGGCATGATGGGGCTCAGCCTAGCCACTCGATATCCGGAACGTGTGGGTAAGGTAGTAGCACTGGCAAGCGGTATTGCAACCTCAGTGCTGCAACGCATACACAACCTAGAGCAGATATCAGCAATTGAGGCTGACGGAAACTTTAAGGGGGGAGACTACTATGATGGGGACCCGCCGGAGCGTGGACTTGCACTGGCCCGAATGATCGGACACAAGGCATTTATTTCACTGGACACACTCGAGCGCAGGGCAAGTAAAATTGTTCAGGACGACACCGAGAAAGACAATGGCTGGTATAGATTGCGAACTCCGACAGAATCATACATGCTGCATCAGGGCCACAAATTTGTTCGCCGCTTTGATGCCAACACATACCTCAGGATCATGGATGCCTGGCAAAGTTTTGACCTGCTGGAAGAAGCCGGATTCAAAGATTACGCCTCCATGTTTGAACGCTGCAGCCATCAGCAATACCTCATTTTCACCATTGACTCGGATGTCTGTTATTACCCAGGTCAGCAGGAGGAACTGGCAAATGCCATCACACAGGGAGGTATAGCCCCCGTTCGTATCACCGTACACTCGGAAAAAGGGCATGATTCATTCCTGCTCGAGCCCAACTTGTATACACCACACCTACATTTCATGCTCGGGGAATAGGCACATCGGCAATCCTCTCCTGCAATTGACTCGCGACGAAAGGTTCGGTGATACTCACTCGGCACAATACTAATCAACCTGCCAGCAAGCACGCCTGCGACCCACGCAGAATTGACCCGACCTCCGACAAACAGCATTAACGTTGACCGTGCCAGCACTGATCTCAACCAGCATGGCCTTGGAAAGAGGCATAAAGGCACCGGTATTGATCACATATTTGTCCTCCTGCTGATGAATCAAGGCCCTGTGTGTATGGCCGTAGATGATAAAATCTGCTTCTGGCCGGAAGCGATTGCGCACCGAGTGGCCCAAATAATGAGAACGTAACCATGTCTTTAGGATCATGACCGGACGGTGCGGAGGCCATGCCTCTGCCAGCAATGTTCTCAGCTTGCGCATCCTACCGTCGCTTATTGCCGGGCGTGCCCTCGTTTCTAATGCGATTCGCTTCACCACCTCAAGGCTAAGATCAAGGTCATCTAGGTAATCTGGAGGATATTCACAGCGAATACGTTCGAGCACCTCGCGCATCTCACCAATCAACTTACTCCATGGTGATACATCCTCATAAAGTATATCGCCATGGGTCAGGAAAACCTTTCCTAGACAAAGGTCAAGATAATGGACCTTTGAAACCTCTGGATCGTGGTTACCGGTCAAAAAAACAGGATTCACCCCGAGCTCATCGCATAATTGTTCCAGTTGCATCCGGTAATCCGATGCTTTTTGTAGCAATGCTTTTTTACGCAACTCAAAGGTATCTCCATTAAACAATACCGTCCCTGCACCCTCCAGCAAGGGACGCAACTCCTGAATTGCGGAAACAGTGCTTCCCGGGTGTGCCAGGTGAAGGTCAGAAATAATTCTTACCGGTTCTCTATAAATCGTTCCGGGGAAACACATGCGGCATGCGAATGTTCACTGCCACTATCAATTTGCAAGGTGATTACGCCCTGTCAGTAACCATAAGAGGTTAGACATTAAATCGAAACTCAACAACATCCCCATCCTGCACCTCATAATCCTTGCCCTCGATGCGAAGCTTACCTGCCTCACGGGCCGCAGCCTTGGAGCCAAGATTCTTAAGGTCATCAAAATGCACGACTTCAGCGGCGATGAATCCTCGTTCAAAATCCGTATGAATCACCCCTGCCGCCTGAGGTGCCTTGGCCCCGGTTGGTATAGTCCATGCGCGCGTCTCCTTCTCTCCTGTTGTCAGATAGGTGCTCAAGCCAAGCAACTGATAAACAGATCGGATCAGGGTTGATACACCACTGTCATTAACACCCATTTCCGCAAGCAGTTCCCCCGCCTCATCAGGTTCCAGATCAATCATCTCCTCTTCAATATGTGCTGAAATGACAATCACCTCAGCACCATGAGCCTCTTTAACATACTGCCTTACCTTACTTACCATCGGATTACTGTCCGGATCATCAAGTGCCGCAGCCAGCTCACCCTCTGAAACGTTGCAGGCGAATATCGTTCGCTTTGAACTGAGGAGAAAAAATTCCCGCATCATGAGCTTGCGCTCATCGTCATTCAAATCAGCTGTAATAGCCGGGTTGCCAGCATCAAGATGCGGCAACAACTTTTCCATTACATCCAGCTCAGCCTTGGCCTCCTTGTCCCCTCCCTTGGCTTTCTTTTCCCGGGAGGCCTTTCGTTTCTCGAGAGCCGCATGATCTGCGAGGACTAATTCTGCATTGATAATCTCAATATCACGTAACGGGTCAACATGGCCGAGTTCATGAATAATCTCCTCGTTCTCAAAACAACGGACAACCTGCACAATGGCGTCGGTCTCCCGAATATTGGCGAGGAATTTGTTTCCTAACCCGGCTCCCTCGGATGCGCCTTCCACCAAGCCGGCAATATCAACAAACTCGATTGCCGCAGGTATAAGCTTTTCCGATTCTGACATGTCCCGTAACACCTGAAGGCGAGGATCTGGCACCGTCACCACACCCACATTGGGATCAATGGTGCAGAAAGGGTAATTTGCCGCCTCCGCGTTGCGGTTTCTTGTGACAGCGTTAAATAATGTCGATTTACCGACATTTGGCATTCCTACTATTCCAGCTTTAAGCATAGAGCGAGGAGACTAGACTTAAAGCTCAATGAGCGCAAGAGTGACACATGGCAAAGCTTGAAGACATCGTTACCTATCTCGATGAACAGCTCAAAATCAGTGAAATACCCGACTATGCCGGTGCTCTCAACGGCCTGCAACTGCAAAGCAGAGGCCCGGTCAAGAAGGTCGCCTCTGCGGTAGACGCAGCCCTACCCGTCATTCGTGAAGCGGTGGAAGTCGATAGTGACCTGCTCATCGTCCACCATGGCTTGTTCTGGGCAGGAGCACAAAAGATAGAGGGCGCCCTTTATGAGAAACTAAAACTGGCCATGGATGCGGAAATGGCGATCTATTCCTGCCATATTCCGCTCGATGTGCATTCGCAATTCGGAAATAACAGCCTACTGGCAAAGGCAATCGGCTTAAGTAATGGCATTGCCTTCCTTGAGTGGCAGGGAATCTGCACAGGCCTTCGCTTCAATGTGGAAATGCAGCGCACCAACCTGCTGGAAAAAATCAGGGAAGCGGTGGAGGGTCCTGTCCACCTTGCACCGGGTGGACCAGAAACAGTAAAACACATTGGTTTGGTGACTGGCGGTGCCGGCTCACAGGTTGCCGCCGCGGCTGCTGCAGGGATCGATACTTTCATCACAGGCGAAGGGCAACACCATACCTATACCCTAGCTGAGGAACTGGGGGTCAACCTGATCTATGCCGGTCATTACGCCACCGAAACGTTCGGCGTTAAGGCAATTGCAGATCACCTTGCTGAAAAATTTGCAACTAGCCACACTTTTATTCATCACCCCACCGGCTTGTAGCGGCAATGCTCAAGTCGCAAACGCCAAAACATCACTAATCCACTTCGATAGGGAATGGAAAAACCAGAAATACTCAGCAGTGATACCTTTCGTCTGGATCCGCTTACCGCGGCCAAAAAATTAATCGGCACTGAGCTGTGGTGTGGAAACTGCTCGGGAATCGTCGTTGAAACCGAAGCCTATGCCGCTGATGGAGACGAAGCCGCCCATACATTCTCACGTCCATCAGCACGCCAATTCGTCGCCAATAATGATGCCGGTAGCGCATATGTCTATCTCAATTACGGGATGTATTGGTTGGCAAATGTGCTGGTCAAAAGCAATGCAGGTGATGGGTTCATATTGCTACGTGCGCTTGAGCCTATAAATGGAATTTCCACCATGCAGAGGCGGCGGAATCGAAGACATATTCGTGACTTATGCTCTGGCCCCGGCAAATTGACCATTGCAATGG
>CALCSP010000514.1 GCA_937893785.1 uncultured Verrucomicrobiales bacterium | reverse complement strand
CTATCCCTGAAGAAGTAAATTTTGTCCATGTATCTTTCAACTTCACCTTGCGCTTGAGCTTGGTTTCATTGCGCAGTGTTGTGGTCACGAGAACTCCCTGCCAGCCGTCACGAACCCGATAGCGGTGCCGTGTATAGAGCCCGGCTCCTTTGGCCGCCGTAATGACCGTCTCCACCGCTACCTCCCCTTCCGGACAATCCTCAGCAACCCGCACATAAGAAACACCTCCCTTGAGTCCAAGGGGAGCAAAAATGGTCAGCTGATCGTTGCCACTTCCTCGCAGAGACAAATCGTAAAGACATCCCTGAGTAGTTCCTCCAGCTCCCCAGAATGTTCCCATGTTCGCTTTTCGAAAAGGAGCGTTCTGTGAAATCACAGCCTCAATCCGATCATTACGCAGAATAAAGTCTCCCAAAATCCCATCCGCCTCCTTACCACCCGGCAATTGATCGAATCGGGCATCATCCACTTCAAAAGCTTCCGGTGCGGATATTCCCACGCTGAAAGACAACAAGGAAAACAACAGACTGAGAATGAAGAATTTCATGCCCTTACCTTCCCTTTTAAATCCCAAGAATTCAAAACCTTATCCGTATTCTTCCACCCTAATAATTAAAGAGGTACAGGTTGCACACCTCAAGCATATCCCTCTCTTACCAAAAATAGAATAATAGACGCAACTAGCTTGCGTTTCAGAAAACGCCCTACTCTATAAAAGAGTGACATCGTGTAAGGAATCCACTATTCTGAAATAGTGCATACGATTTGCAGCAGCACTAAAACCCGGAAACACACTTCAGCCATGAAAGCATTCGCCCTTCGAATTATAGCAACCATCTGCGCAGCAACCACACTACTGCTGACTTCATGCATCGATGTGAAACAGGAAATCTGGTTTAATGCAGAAGGCGGAGGAAAGCTGGTCCTCAACATGGGAATATCCAAACAAGCCATGGAGATGATCAATAATCTATCTCAGCTCGGTGGCGAGGGTGCAGGTGAAGAAAATCCATTGAGCCAGGATCCTGCAAAGACAGCAGCCAACCTGAAGAAGTCCGAGTTTGTGACTGACGTGCAATGGGAAGAGAAGGAAGATGAAAAATATAAGCGCCAAATCTATACCATCGAGATTACCGATATTACAAAAGTCGGGGAAATCCTTAAGGAAAACCCGCTAAGCAACTCGCTACAGGAATTAGCCGGAGACAATGTTCCCACATCCGATGAAGATGAGTTCTCCATTGAGAAAACCGAAGCAGGCACCTACAAGCTTGCTGCCGTTAGCAAGGGGCAACAAGAAGAAGAGCAAGACCCTATCCAGGCGCTGATGATGAAACAGATGTTTGGTGATGCCAAGCTTACCGTGCAAGTACATGGCGAGGCAATCAGCCACAACGGAAAAGAGCAGGAAGATGGCAGCATCCTATGGGCACTTCCCCTTGGCGACACCTTTGCAGGATTTGCTTTCAAGGGAGAATTCAAGATACCAAAACCACCAGTTGCCACCGCGGAAACATCCTCCGATGAAAGCCCCAACAGTATGTTACCCATCTTAGTTGGTGTGATTATTCTGATCAGCCTGATCATGTGGACGTCTGCCAAGAAAAGGAAAACCCAAGCACCTGCTAACCCACTGACTCCGAATAGCCCTGCGACGACGCCCGATCCAACCCAGATCCCTGCTGATAATTCCCCACAGGAGGTATCAGAAGATCCGGAAAACGGGCAATAAGCAATTATTGTCGACTTGGATCAATCATCGTCTTCGCGCGCTGCCAGTCAGCGATGGTGTCCACATCGCTAAGTTTCTCAAGTAGGCTCACTCGGTAACCGGCCTTCTCAGCACGTGCTAAACTCACAGTGAGAGTTGATGCTGAGCTCCAAGGTATCTCGTCAAAGATCGCACAAGATTCCACCTGATTCATCGCCACGAGGTAATAGCCTCCATCTCTTGCAGGTCCAAAAACAAGATCGCAGTCTCCGGAAAGTTTCTGCCAAGCTTCCTGAATGAGCGAACATTCAAGCTCTACACAATCTGTCCCGATCGCAGCAATTTTGCTAAATCCTGCCTGAAATCCTTGTTCAAACCCCGCACGTAACCGCATACCCAAACTCGCTCCTGCTTGCGGTTTCAGGATGACTTTTTCAGGCATCCAACCCGCGTAAGATGCCTCTTCCCGAATCCATTGCTCAGTCTGTTCGTGACGTGATCGAGGAGTAAAAAAGAACCAGCAAGTCACCTCTTTCATTTAAACCACGAATTTCTTGCTCTCCACGCCTCCTCTCTCTCCTGCCTCGCTCTCACTCTCTGCGTTGAAACTCCCCTCCCT
>CALCSP010000513.1 GCA_937893785.1 uncultured Verrucomicrobiales bacterium | reverse complement strand
TTGCGCTCTATTTATGAATTTTTTCTCAATTTTAAGAATTCGAAGTCACGCCACATCAGACCTTTTTGCTTTCTTCTGGTCCTTCCATTCTTTTCGCGACTTCAGAAGCCAAGTTCCAGCACCATAAACGGTATCCATGTGACTTGAGCCTAATCGCGCTAAAATGGCATATATGGAGCGCTGAAGTGGATCGTAAAAAAGGAGAATGTGATAAAGATCTCCCAAAGGCATGCTTTTGAACTTCGGCCCTCTAGCTTTGAAAGATGACACTGCTATCAACGCATCAACAAATGGCTCTATCTGACAATGCGATCCTCTCAGAAGTCATCGCGATCAACGCCCGGAAGGCCTCCGGCGTGTCGTCCTGCCGGCTGCCTTTTTCTTGCTTGGGCGCTTAAGCTTTGTTGCTCGCTCAAGCTTCGCGGCACGTTTGCGCGCCGTGCTCCACTTGGGCTTGCCTTTTCTCGGCTTTGAACGTCGTGGCTTTTCTGTCAACCCAGATGAAGAAGCAGATGGCTTTGCAGCATCCCTTGGTTTCGAAGATTCCTTAAAATGGTCCACTTTCGCTTTTTGCGGTTTGCCTTTCGAGGAACCTTCAGCTTTTGCCGGACGGCGGGATTTCTTGCGGTCCGGCTTAGAGCTTGCTGCACTGGTTCTTCGAGGTCTGGGTTTACGGCTGCCGGCACCTTTTCTCTTTGGGGAAAATGAAACGTCTTCCCCTTCGAATCCTTCGACTTCCCTGCGGGGAATTTTTCGGCGCAGCAGCGATTCTACAGCAGCCAGCTTCTCCCTTTCCGCTCCACAAACCAGAGAGTGTGCATGCCCGCCTTCACCCGCTCGCCCAGTGCGGCCGATCCGGTGAATGTAATCCTCTGCCACATCGGGCATCTCGTAATTGACCACATGCGGGAGTTGGCGAATATCCAGCCCACGTGAAGCCACATCAGTCGCCACCATTATTCGCACTGCCCCGCGCTTGAAGCGCTCAAGGGCACGGGTTCGTTGGCCCTGAGACTTATCGCCGTGGATGGCAACGGCATCCGTGCCGTTTTTGTTGAGATATTGGGTAAGCTTCTCAGCCCCATGGCGCGTGCGGGTGAAAACCAGTACTTGTTGCCAGTCTCCCTCATTGATTAACCCCGAAAGAAGCTCTCGCTTTCGGGCCCTGTCTACAGGGTGCACTACCTGTGAAACTTGTTCAGCTGCAGAATTGCGCGCTGCAACCTCAATACTCATTGGATCGTGCAAGAGCTCTTTGGCAAGTGTTCGTATTTCCTGCGAATACGTGGCGGAAAACATCAAGTTTTGACGCGTGTCAGGTAAGAGCCCTATGATTTTGCGGATATCCGGCATGAAGCCCATGTCCAGCATGCGGTCGGCTTCATCAAGCACCAGCACCTCGACACGGGACAAATCAATCGTTCCTCCTTCGGCATGATCAAGCAACCTCCCGGGGGTGGCAACCACAACCCCAACCCCACGTCGAAGCTTGGCCACCTGAGGCGACATTTTCACTCCACCGTAAATCGCGCATGAATAAATGCCCAATCCCTTACTGTAACCATAGAAACTTTTTTCAACCTGGGCCGCCAGCTCACGGGTGGGTGCAAGAACGAGGGCTCTGGGCGCACGGTGCCTGCTGCGGTTACCAAACAAATACTGCAGGATGGGAAGTGCGAAGGCGGCTGTTTTCCCAGTACCCGTCTGGGCTCCTCCCATTACATCCCGTCCTTCCAGAATAGCCGGTATTGCCTTGGCTTGGATTGGAGTTGCTTCGGTATATCCCTTTGAACTAACTGAATCCACCAGTTTCGCAATCAGGCCGAGCGATTGAAAAGATGCCATCTGGCGCCCCCTTTAAGCCAAGAATGCCCGTTGCGATAGCCAAATATCAGCAGGCACTGGATAAAATGCAGATTTTTCCTATTAGATGTTGCTCAATGAGGATCCTTAGTTATACTGTTCATATGAACACATTAATCAGAATAAATTATATTGCTGGAGTAGTCATTACGGCCATTGCCATTACCGGGCTATCGACAAATAGCAAAGCCGCAGCAAAGAAAACAACCACTCGTGTCGCTGAAAAAACGATGGCTCCAGAGAGGAATGCGCAAGAAATAGCAACTGAGCAGGCAGCCAAAAAGCTAACACCTACTCAGAAATCAAAGATGCTTGTCCTCCTAAATGATGGAGCCACAAATGAATTGGAAGCCATTCGCGGCATCGGCAAAATCCGTGCCACCAGACTCACCAAAGCAAGGCCATTCAAATCCATTGCCCAACTCATCAATGTCAAGGGTATCGGCGATGCTGTGTATTCTGATCTGCTTGCCCACGCAAAATCACTAACAATACGGAGGACCAGCTCTCCAAGTAGCAAAAAATCCCCTAGTGGTTCCAAGAGCAAACCGACATCCTCTAAACGAAAGAGCCAATAGAGTGAACCTTCCCCCGTTTGGCTGAATCGAAAGCCAAAAAAGCTGGTTAAACCTCAACCCAATTCAAGCCGTCGTCCCTTGTCGGACGGCGGCTTTTTACATCACAGAAGAAACAGCTTAGCCAAACAGTCTTATAACGTAAAGATAGTCGTCCGCTAAACGGCATTCATGAGTTCCTCAATCTCCTCCGCCTCTACGGGAATCGTCGCCATGAGGTCTACATTGCCATCCTTACCAATCAGGTAGTTATTCTCCAACCGACATCCGAAGTTCTCTTCACGGATGTAAATACCTGGCTCAATGGTGAACACCATTCCTTCTTCAACAGGCCGCCACGTGTCACCTAGGTCATGCACATCAAGGCCCATATGATGACTGGTTCCGTGCATGAAATATTTCTTGTATGCAGGCTTTTCCGGATCCTGATCATCGATGTCCTTCTTGGTAATTAACTGAAGGTCAAGTAGTTCCGATTCAATGAGCTTGCCAACCTCCTCTTGATAGTCCTTGAGAATTACACCGGGGCGCAGCATTTGGCTACAAGCACGCATCGTGCGCAATACGGCATTGTATACGGCTTTTTGGCGTTCACTGAAACGGCCATTGACTGGCACTGTCCGAGTGAGGTCTGAATTATAATTCGCGTATCGAGCAGCGACATCCATCAAAAGCATTTCGCCATCTTCACAAGTAGCGTCATTTTCCAGATAATGCAGCACACACGCATTAGCACCCGAGCCAATAATGGGATCATAGGCAAACCCATCCGAACCATGCCTCAAATACTCATGAATCAGTTCGGCCTCTACCTCATATTCCTTAACGCCCGGCTTGATAAATTCAAGAACTCGACGGAACCCTGCCTCGGTAATTTCACAAGCCTTGCTGATCAGCTCTACTTCGATACTGTTCTTGATGGATCGAAGCTGTGCCATCAGAGGCGCAAGCCGCTTGAAGTCATGTAGGGGGTAATGTTTCTGGGTCTCTCGGATGAAACGCAAATCGCGCGTCTCGACTTGGTCGGTGGCCCTGGCATGCTCATTGGAGTTTAGATAGACCTGGTCAGCCTGAGTCATCAGCATCCGGAAAATTCCAGGAAAGGCATCAATCCAATGTACATTCTCGATCCCCGACGTTTCGCTGGCCGACTGCTTGGTATGCTTGGCACCCTCCCAGATGGCAATCAATTCGGAAGTCTCCTTGGTAAAAAGCATTTCTCGCTGCTTTTCATCAGGAGCATCTGGAAAAATCACCAGTATCGTTTCCTCTTGGTGGATACCTGAAAGGTAAAAGATGTCCGAGTTCTGACGTAATAACATCGTGCCGTCGGCATTGGTTGGCAAAATGTCATTGGAGTTGAAAACAGCTACGGAATTCGGAGGTAACAAAGCGCGAAGCCGTTCCCTGTTTCCAACAAATAGCTCTGGATCAATTTTTTGGTAACGCATTAAGCCACTTTGATACTTTAAATTAGGGTTATCGTCGAGTACGGAAAACGAACCGGGTTTTATTTGCCTCAATAAGCGCGTGAAGCCAAAGCTTGAAATCAATCCTCCTGACCACCGCAAGCCTGCATGAGCCCTCTAAGATAACCCGCAGCAAAGATTCGGCCCTTCATTTCGTATCCCGGGTTTTGGTTCGCCTCACCCACCATGGATGGCGCATGATCCGGCCTGATTGTTCCATCGTAACCAATATCTCTGAGTGCCTGAACGACCCCAGGCAGGTCGATTTCGCCGTTATCCGGCCATGTTTCCTGAAAGTTCGCAGCACTGCCACGTGTATTTCGCAAATGGACAAAATGGATTTTGCCAGCCAGACGTCGTATGCCGGCTAGCATATCCTCACGCGTTGGCCCAAGTGCCCCAGCACAGAAGCAAATTCCATTGCTTGGGCTTGGTGCAAGCTTCGTAACCCGCTCCAGGGCATCAATGGTGTAGAGAATCTGATCCTGCCCCCAAAAGTTTTTCAGCGGTGGATCATCGGGATGAAGGGCTAACTTAATTCCTGTTTCCTCTGCAATAGGCAAAACCTTTTCGAGAAAAAATTCGAGGTTTTCCCACAACTTTAAGGCAGAGGTGGAAGCCTTCGGTGGACCGTCCGCATCGGTTACATTGCAGTTTTTATCACCAATATTGAATGCAGTCGTATATGATCCTCCTCGCTCCCGATTCTTACTTGATGTTCGGCACCAGTCTTCGCTTGGCATCCAGTTATAACAGAGTATTTCAAGCCCTGCATCAGCCATGTCGTAAAGCAGTTCTTTGATGGCTGCAATCTGCCCATTGCGTCCTGAGAGCCCATGAACAATTTGATCATGGGGCAGCTTGCGCTCAATGTGTGTTAACCGCATCCCGTGTTCCTCAACCTCGCGCTTGGCCTTCCACAGTGGCTCTTTACCCGGCCCGGGATATACGGCGACAATCTCTTCAACGCCGACCTGAGCAGCAAGTTGAAGATTCTCGCCAGTAAAAGGCGTGACAATCATGGACAGACGCATGTTGTATGTCTTACCCTCACCATAAACTCAGGACAATGCGTCTTTTCCTTTTCATTCCCGCCTTTTTTTCCCTCATCCTCACTTGTGCTTCAGCCAGAAAGCCCAACGTGGTCATTTTCTTTACCGATGATCAGGGCACTCTGGACGCCGGTTGCTACGGTTCTGGTGATCTGATTACTCCCAACATCGACAAACTAGCGAGGACGGGAGTGTTATTTACACAGGCTTATGCGCACACGGTTTGTTGCCCTGCCCGTGCAGCCCTGCTCACAGGCCGCTATCCCCAGCGTAGTGGTGTAAACCGGTGGACACAGGGGGACATGAACAGTGCAAAAGGAGTCAATATGGCGCTTGAGGAAGTGACCATAGCAGAAGCATTGAAACCTCACGGATATCGAAACGCACTCTTTGGTAAATGGCATCTTGGTGCCCACAAAGACTTTGGCCCGAAGAAGCAGGGTTTCGATGAATTCTTTGGTATTCGGGATGGTTTCATTGACAACTACAACCACTATTTCTTGCACGGTCAGGGCTTTCACGACCTTTATGAGGGAACCAAACCTGTAAAGGCTGATGGACAATACTTTCCCGAGTTGATGACCCGTCGCTCTCTGACATTTATCGAGGAAAACAAGGATCGTCCTTTTTTCCTTTTTGTGCCCTTTAATATCCCACATTACCCGGAACAGGCACCAAGCCAATTTGCTCAGCCTTTCCGAAAAATGAAAGACCCGGCAAGAAAATCCTATGCCACCATTATGCATGCTACCGATCACTACATCGGGGAAATTGTCAGTAAGATCGAAGCCCTGAACTTGCGGCAAGACTCTATCATTATTTTCATGAGCGACAATGGACACTCCGAAGAAACTGGCAACCACATACGAGTCGATAACCACAAGAGCGGTTATCCCAAGGGACACTTTTACGGAGCCAGCGGAGGCGGCTTCACGGGAAAATGGAAAGGTAACAAGGGGTCCTTTCTTGAAGGCGGCATTCGGGTTCCAGCTATCATTTCCTACCCGAGGGTTCTGCCGGCTGGAGAATCACGTGACCAGGCAATCACAGCAATGGATTGGTTTCCGACTATTCTAGAACTATGCAATATCAAAAAAAATCCGGATGCTCCCAAATTTGATGGCTTCAGCCTGTCGAAGATTATTGCTTCAAATAAGGCTACATCACCCAACCGTAAAATGCATTGGGGATGGTTCAGCAATTGGGCGGTTCGAATCGATGAGTGGAAATTAATATCTCGTGGCTCCTGGCAATGGGAACCTGGAAATCCGCTGCCTAAAAACACTCAGCTTCTCAACTTAAATGAACCTGATCCAGAAAGAAAAAACCATGCCTCATCTAAACCCGAAGTTGTCCTAAAGCTGAAAAAAGCACATGATCAATGGGCCAGGCAGGTAGGTTTTACGGGGAAATGAACACATTGAAACGCCAATCCCCTTCACGCTCGTGGTGCTGCCTTGCAGTTGTAGTGCTGCTCTTGATGCCTTCATGCCGCAAAGCAAACCTAGAGGATTCCGCCACCCCCGATCAACATGATAGCATACCGTCTTCAAAAGGGATGCTCTCTTCAATCGCAGAAAGTGAACGCAGGGCAGCTTTGGTAGAAGCCCAGCTGAAAAAAATAGCGGCTGGCCTAGTCGTTGGTCGTGTTCCTTCGGATATGCATGACCTCCCGCAATCCCTTTTGCAGATTGCGGGTAAATTTAAAGGTTCCGATCGTCAAGGACAGCACAGTGAGGTCCATGTTTTCCAGATTACCAACAGTGAAAACAGCCTTTTAGCCATCGCCATGATTGAACTGAAGGCAAAACTTGCAAGCGGTCAATTAGGCTGCGTTGTCGGCAAACTAGGCACAAAATGGAATATCAATAATGACGGCTCACTTTCCTTGCAGGACTTCACGCAGGCCACTTTCCAGCCGTTAGTCGAAAGTCCTATTGCCTGGTTTACTGAACAAACCGATTCCACCATGGGCAAAGAGCCCGGTTTTCTGCACCACCTTTCTCATGGTATTGACTACTGGATCTCGCGAATTGAATCAGCACATGGCATTGATGCATTTATCCGTAACGGTATGGCGCTCGGGGATGTTGATGGTGACAACAGGGACGATGTTTATATTTGCCAACCTGGAGGACTACCGAACCGGCTTTTTATGCATCAAGCCGATGGCACCGTGAAGGAAGTCGAAGCAGGTGTCGGAATCCTGGATCATACAAGCTCTGCGCTCTTCGTGGATATCGACAATGATGGAGATCAAGATCTTATACTCGCAACTCCTGCCGGCATCAGCCTACTGGAAAATGAAGGTGGGCTTAGCTTTGCAGCGCGCGGTGTGCTACGCACCAACAGCGCGGATTGTCATGCACTAGCAGCTGCCGACTTTAATATGGACGGCAATCTTGATATCTATATCACCTTCGCTCTTGGTGATCGTATTGGAGAAGAAGGTGAGAATCTCTTTCTCTTTCATGACGCCCGTGATGGTGGTGAAAACCAGCTCTTCAGTGGGGATGGCAATTGGTCATTTTCCGAGGTCACGACGCAAACCGGCCTGAACCAAGGAAATGACAGGCACAGCCTTGCCGCCATGTGGTACGATTTTGATCTTGATGGCGATCCTGATTTGTATGTCGCTAATGATTACGGTGCCAACCAGCTTTATCGCAATGACCTAGACAAGAACGGAAAACGAGTTTTCAAGGAAATTGCGGCAATAGCCGGTGTGGAAGACAAAGGTGCCGGGATGTCTGCAAGCTGGGGTGACTTTAACCGGGATGGTCTTCCTGACCTTTATGTCGGCAACATGTATTCCAATGCCGGCTCACGAATAACTTCACAGCCTGATTTCCCAATAGCACAGAAGGGCGGGTTACTGGATGTTTACAAGCGCTTTGCAAAAGGTAATACCTTGCTTAGCCAGATAAAGCCAAACCAATTTCTTGAGCAGGCAGGTATGGCCGCTATGGGACGGTGGGCATGGAGTAGCGTATTTGCTGATTTAGACAACGATGGCTGGGAGGACCTCTTTGTGGCTAACGGTTACATTACTGCTACCATGCCGGACGACTTGTGAAGTTTTTTCTGGCGGCAGGTCGTGCCGCTCGGTAATTCCGGTGCAAGTCCTGGACTTGTTCGCTCCAACCCGGCTCAGGATCTTATTGAAGCGGTTCGTCGCGGCAATTCATTTTCCGGAAATGAACGTCACGTCGTTTATCGCAATAATATGGGACAGAGCTTCTCAGACATCTCCGGAATTTCTGGGTTAGACCTGCCGGACGATGGGCGAGCTGCCTGCCTTACCGATTGGGATCAAGACGGGGATCTTGACGTATGGATTAACAACCGTAGTGCTCCTCA
>CALCSP010000512.1 GCA_937893785.1 uncultured Verrucomicrobiales bacterium | reverse complement strand
GTGGGGGTGTGCCATCTGAGCATGGTAAAATACCATTGGTGATTGGTCGCTCACTAGGGAAGTGAAAGCGGAACCGTTTTCAGTTGGTAGGGAGGTGCCTTTTGAGACTTGCTTAGCTTGAGCATGGCCGCATTGATGTCGCTGAAGTTTTCGTTGGTGCTGAAAAAAGGCCCTCTTCCTGATCCGCCGTATGTGTGGGTTCCAATAAGGATCGGTTCATTATTCAGCCAGAGGAAAGACGGATTTCCGCTGTCCCCCTTGATCAGCTTGTTAAAGAAGCTGGCGGGCAACGTTGCTGTATCCACAAAGGTAACCAGTCCTGAGAAGACAGAGAATACGCTGTGAATATGAACTTTGCGTGTGCCGTTGGCCCACGAGGTAATTAGTGCATGACTCCCTCGAAGCAATTTTGAGTAGGATTCGCTTGGCGGTAGCAAGCGATATGTTTTGACTGTCGGAGGCACGTCTTTATCGAGGATGACGACAGCGATATCATTTCCCAGATTTTCAATCCCGTTTATTTTTCGTGTCACTGGCCTGCCGCGCCGGTCATGGAATATCACGTTGCTGCCGATTTTTCGCTGGTAGTGCCGTGCCATCATCGCGTGCCTTGGCGAGACCAAGGTCAGCGTGCGGGGGTTGTCCCAAGCGATGCCTGAGAAGTCAATGGCCTTCATCCATGCACTGCTCCATGCAACGTCGGGAGAGGTTTTTGAAACATACGCATCGAAAATCTCGTGCCGGTTTGTTTTTTCCGGCAATAATTTTTCCGTTTGTGCATTTATGAGTTCGGTCAGCTTGCCTTCTTTACTGCCCGAGGCTGTATCCTGCCCGGTGGCGGAACTAACAATGATTGCGATGGAAAAGAGAAAAAAACAAACAGAGCCAAGTTTTTGTCTCCAGCAATGATCAATAAAGCCTGCCGGTATTTTGCCAGGGGTGATACTTTGCGTTTCTATAATGGCGCCCATAATGGCGGCGTTAGGGGAAATGGTGCGCGGGGACGGGATTGAACCGCCGACCGACTGGGTGTAAACCAGTTGCTCTACCGC
>CALCSP010000511.1 GCA_937893785.1 uncultured Verrucomicrobiales bacterium | reverse complement strand
CTTTAGGATCAGCATCGAGCATGCCAGGAAAGACAAACTGGGGATTCACACTGCCCATCTCAGCATAAACAGGAATCGGAGTTGGTCTTGCGGCTGCAATATCAAAAAGGGCACGCCCACCACGCAGTGAACCGGTAAAAGCGACGGCACCGGCTTTTGGGTGTTCCACCAGTAGGCGCCCGGTATCATTTTCAGCTCCCTGCAACATCGAGAATGTGCCCTCGGGAAAACCCGCCTTCCCTACTCCGCGCAATACCGCACGAGCGACCAGCTCTGAAGAACCGGGATGTGAAGGGTGCCCCTTGGTCACGACCGGACAGCCAGCAGCAAGAGCCGAGGCAGGATCCCCGCCGGCAACGGAAATAGCCAGAGGGAAATTGCTGGCCCCGAAAATGACCACCGGCCCGACAGGAACAAGCATGCGCCGCAGGTCAGGCTTAGGCAGGGGTTCACGGTCAGGCAAAGCAGTATCAATACGAGCATTGACCCAGTTTCCATCCTCTGCGACACGCCCGAATACGCGCAACTGCATGACCGTCCTGCCAAACTCGCCATCAAGGCGAGCCTGTGGGTAGCCGGTTTCAAGCCCGACCCTCTTCTTGATCACATCGGCATCCTCCTCAAGAGCATCAGCAATGGCATTCAACAAGCGAGAGCGATCCTTTCCGGTGGATGCCGCCATGAATGGCGCTGCCGAAGCAGCCAGCTCAAATGCGCTATCAATCTCCACACCGGTCGCCTCATGAAAGGGCGGTTCGAGGGACTTTCCGTCCACTGGATTGACTGCCTTGAAGGTATTCGTGCCCTGTGCGGACTCCGTATTGCCGATAAGTTGTGTGCCTTTCATGAATTCTTAATTGCTACTCTACTTGATTTTCCAGTTCGCCGGCACCATCGATGCCAATCCTGATCACGTCACCTTTAGCCAAAGTGAATCCTGAATCCGGCACAACCCCAGTACCGGTCATCAATAAGGCCCCATGAGGAAACTCATTGTCACGAAACAAAAATTGCGCCAGTTCCTCAAAGCTACGCTTAATCTGGGCCACTTCCGTCTCCCCTGAAAACGCCAACTCATCTCCACGCTGAATCTCGATGTTGATCTTGGCTTGCGCGCCGGGCAGGGAACCCACCACCAAGCATGGACCAATCGCACAGGAACCTTTATAAACTTTGGCCTGTGGAAGATAGAGCGGATTCTCCCCCTCAATCGAACGTGAACTCATATCATTACCAATGGTATAACCAAACACCTTACCCATGGAGCTAATAGCCAATG
>CALCSP010000510.1 GCA_937893785.1 uncultured Verrucomicrobiales bacterium | reverse complement strand
TACCTCATCTGCTACAGCCTCCTCTATAGATATGGGCGTTCCATTGCCATCCGCAAAAGCTCCTGTTGTTGCCTCCTCAATGATCTCATTGCCATTGAGGACCAGAGTGAAATCGTGCTCCAGAATGCCTCTTCACAACTACTGGAGCGAATCGAGAAGCTTGTCGATGATGAGGAAGGGGCGCAAATGCTCAGGTGTGGGAATCCGCGTACTACTCTGGAGCGGCTATTTCTCGAGGCTATTAACGAGGGCTCAAGTCCGGAGGAGGAAAAACATTGAGCATACTTTCCAGAAGGGCCAGTCGGCGTCTACTGGATTCCATCCTTCCAGTAAAATGAACCAAGAGGGCCAGCATACGGTAATGAACAGGAAGCACAGGGTTTTTTCCGCCATGCGTGTCTGGGCAATTGCCCGCAATACCTTCACTCAGCTCGTACGCATGAAGGTGTTTTACTTCATGCTGATCTTCAGTGCCCTGATCATTGGTGCCAACCTCCTTTTCCTCAGCTTCACTTTCGAACAGGAGCTGAAGATCCTGAAGGATGTTTCATTTGGAGCGATGAGTCTTTTTGCCAGCATCTTTGCTATTGTCGGCACGGCATTGTTGATCCCGAAGGATATCGAGGATCGGACACTCTATACCATCCTGACCAAGCCGGTTCCACGCATTGAGTATTTATTGGGCAAACTGCTAGGCATCCTGCTACTAATTGCAGCCAGCATCCTGCTGATGTCCCTGCTCTTCTTTACCGTTCTGTATATTCGCCAGCATGGGATTCTGGCAGAGAGAATTGCCTCGTTTCCGAGGCAGGTTTCCGAGGCACAAATCGCGACTTTCAGGGAAGATATTTTTTCAAGGGGGTTGCAGCCTGAACTTCTGCTCGGGGTCTTGGCTGTTTTCCTCAAGGCTGCGGTTGCCGCATCGGTGGCTCTTTTTGTCTCAACATTTGCCAGCTCGACCCTGTTCACAATCATTGTTAGTTTGGTGGTTTATTTCATTGGGCATGCTCAGTCACTGGCTCTGGATTATTATTTTTCCGGGGGTGAGATACGCAGTGCAGCGCAGCGTTTTTTCGCCGGGCTGATCGCGGTCATTTTTCCCAATTTTCAGCTTTTTAATGTGACCGATGGCCTGACGGCTGGCGAGGTGGTGTCCACGTCGCTGATGGCGAGACTGGTCGGCTTAACTGCTTTTTACCTGACCATATACAGCCTGGTGAGCTGGTTGGTCTTTGCCAAGAAGGAGCTTTGAATATTCCCGTTAAGATAGCGCCTTTTCTTTCAGGCAGGTGGTTGCTCATCTGTTTGATCCTCGCTGTTGCCGGTTTCCTGAGAATTTCCTATGAGCGTCAGATGGAGACGGAATTCAAGGAACAGGGTTTCCGTGACTGGTCTCCGGGATTGTCTTCCAGAGACCAATTGACTCAGGCGGCTTTTGTCGGCGCTCTGGGAGGTTTTCGTTCACTGGTGGCAAGTGTCTATCACCTGAAGGCCCACAATTCCTTCGTAAAAAAGAATTGGGGGGAAGTGGAGCGTTTAAGAACGGTTACCGCGTCTTTGCAGCCAAAGTTCTGGAGCTATTGGGACCTGGCAGTATGGGATATGGCTTGGAATGCTTTTGGCCACTACCGTGGCGAGGCTGAAAGGTATGATGATTTTGAGAGTTGGCGTATCGAGAACATTGTCATGCCGACCTACCTGCAAAAGGGGATTGATTTTGCTAAGCGTGGGCTGGAATGGCTGCCTGATGATTATCGGCTCCTAAAGGTTATCGCGGACATCTATGACCAAAAGATGGGTGATCCTGAGAAGGCAGCACAGTGGTATTTAAGGGCTTCCCAAAAGCCGGATGCGCCCTCCCATGTTTACCGGGCGTATGCCCATCAACTTACTCTTCTTGAGGGCATGGAAGAGGAGGCATACCGGGTTAATGAGGATCTTTACCGTAATTCCGGTGAGATCACACTTACTCTGCTGCGTGATCTAGAGCGTCTAGAGGAGAATATGGCCCGTCGGGCGGCAAGTGACATGTCCCATGAGGAGCTAAGTGCTGCGGCGCTGGCCGAAGGTGCGGGTTACCTTGAGTTGGTTTCCCTCGGCATGCACTTGTTGGAGGTTAGCAAGGATTTGCCGGCGGCGATTGATATTTTCGAGAAGGTGGCTTCCCATCCTCTGGCACCTTCATTTTACAGGCGCAAGCTGGCATTTATTATGCTCAAAGACCCGAAGCAAACCGTTCGCGCTTACCGGATGCTCAAGGACGTGGCGCTCAAGGATCCAGCTTCCCTGCGCCGGGAAGACAACACGGAGATTGCTCGGCTTGAGGCCCGGCTTGGTATTCCCGAAGCTAAGAGAATCAAGCCCTAGACAGCTATTGATGAAGGAAAAAATGGAATTAGCTTCCTGTCTGGAATTTCCCGGATTAAATAATAATGGTGTTATTTTGCAGCGTGATATCAATTTTTTCTTTGGATGAAGTTTGCGATTTTCGGTGATATTCACGCCAATCTTGAGGCATTAGAGGCGGTGCTTGCAGACGCGGCAGATCATGACTGCAGTCATCATGTCTGCATTGGCGATATTGTCGGTTACAATGCAAACCCTCGTGAGTGCCTTGAATTGGTGCGCAGTCTCGAGTGTCCTGTCGTCAAGGGCAACCATGATGAGGAGGCTTCGCTCGACACCGATCTGATTGGGCTTAATCCCTTGGCGGAGCAGTCCATGAAGTGGACTCGTGAGCAGCTAACCAATGAGGACAAAGAATATTTGAGTGATCTCAAGTTGGTGCGTCAAGTCAGGGATTTCACCATTGTGCACGCGACACTCGATACACCTCCAGGGTGGGGTTATGTGACCAGTAAATTTGATGCGCTGGCCAGTTTTAGTTATCAGTATACGCCATTATGTTTTTTTGGGCATACGCACACGCCGGTTTTTTATTCGAAGTCGCTGAGTGTTGAGGTGGAGGATGGTTTGAAGGTGGAAATTGAGCAGGGAAAAAAATATTTCACCAATGTCGGGAGTGTCGGGCAACCGCGAGATGGTGATCCAAGGGCGTCTTACTGTATTTATGACATGGGTGGTCAGCGGATGATTAACCGTAGGGTCGAGTATGACCTGCATACCGCACAAAAGAAGATTCTTGATGCTGGCTTACCCGAGATGCTGGCGCAACGACTTGAACTTGGCAAATAACGATATGCCCGGGATTGCCAGGGAATTAAGAAATGCACGTCGATTGCTGGTAATTAAGCCGAGTTCTTTGGGTGATATCGTTCATGCATTGCCGGCTGTTGCCTTGATCAAGTCGGCGATGCCAGAACTGGAAATTCGTTGGGTGGCCAATGAGGAATTTGCCCCGCTACTCCATGGAAATACAGACATTGATGAGGTAATCGTTTTTCCCAGAAGCAGGATGCGTGGTCCACTGTCCCCTTTTCGGTTTTTGCATTGGTCAAAGATTCTGTCCCAGCCCGAAGCGCCGGATCTGGTGATTGATTTTCAGGGCTTATTTCGCAGCGGACTAATGGCCAGTCGTTCGGGAGCGGCAAAGATTTTCGGTTTCAGTGATGCCCGCGAGTTTGCCGGAATTTTTCATCATCAACGTGTCGACGTTGATTCGAATGCCCATGCCGTTGACCGTTATCTTGAGGTCGTTCGTGCCCTTGGTATTCAGCTTCCAGATGCCAGGGAAGGCCTCTGTTTCAAGTTGCCCCTTGAGCGGCCGGAAAATCCGCCGTCTGAAGGGTTTGTATTGTTGCATCCATTTTCCCGAGGGAGTGGAAAATCCCTCAGCGTGGATTCAGTGTATACTTTTTGCGAGGCTATGGGTTCATGTCCGGTAGTTTTAGTTGGGCGAGGGGGGCCTACCATTGAGGCGTTGCCGGGTAACGCTCATAACTGGATCAATGCCACCGGTTTTGGACAACTTGCGTGGCTAATGAAAAACGCTCTTTTTACCGTCAGTGTTGACAGTGGCCCGGCACACATGGCTGCGGCCCTTGGCGAAAACATGGTGTCGATCCACGGCTGGTCTGATCCGCTGAAAGTCGGTCCTTATCGGCAGGGGGCATGGGTGTGGAAATCCGGTAAACTGACCAAGGCAGGAGCGGTTGAGCCTGTTTTGGCAAGGACTCAGGGCAATTTGCCAAATGTGGAACAAATCAGGGAGCTTGCCTTGAACGTGCGGAAACTTGCCGGATTACCGTGAAGAGAAGCAGATAGTCTCACTTAATCAGGAATATCAATGAGCACTTGTGTGCGAAAAAGAATGATGCGCTGGCCGGGCATATTGCTTTGCGGGATACCCTTGATCTATTACCTGTTCACGTTGCTCTTCTATGTAAGCGTGAGCCTGTCACTTGGACAATGGGCGGATACAATGGGCGCGGATGACCCGAAGGCTTTTTTTGCGGGTATTCCTCATTTCCTAAGCATCATGCTGATGATACTCAGTTTTGCTATTGTTCCATTGGTCGTTTTCGATGGCCTAAGGAAGAAAAGGGTTGTCCTATATCTGTTGCTTTACTTGATGTGTCTTACCCTCTGCATTTGTCTTTTCCGGTTGGTGACTCCGTGGCTTGGATCGTGGATCATGGACTGATCGAATGTTGAAAGCCCTCAAAAGCATCATGCTTGTAAATAAGGACGGTTGGCTGGGGGGATTTAACTGTTCCACTGTAGCGCTAATTACTGCCCAAAGGTAAAGGCGCGCATTCTTGAATTGTTTGGGGCAGAGAGCAGCAGGGGGGGGGTATGATCATCTAGAAGTAGTAGGTTGCGGGAGTCATCTCGGGTGAGCAATCCACTGCTCGAGGGCCAGATGGCTTTTAGGTCGCCCTTGCCATTGCCTTTGAGAAAAAGGTTTAATCCTGCGTTCATTCGACCGGTTTCCCGCTGTGGATGGTAAAAGTTTTGCCCAATGACAGCGTCGAGGTTTCCATCGCCGTCGAAGTCATGCATCACAGATCCGAAAGAAGGTGAGAGTTGGGCAAGATCAGGGAGCGGGCGAATCTGGAATTTTCCTTTCCCCATGTTGAGTATTAGAACTGAGGATAGGGTGGTTGCCTTGAGTTTGAGGGCATCCTTATTTTTTTCCGGAGCATATATTTCGTCGATGGTAGCAAGGGCAAATTCGTGAAAGGTTGGGAATTTTTCCTGCAAAAACGGCATGGCTTGAGTGGAGCAACTCTTGCCGCGTATTGGGTAGATTTTACCTTCAGTATGTTCTGCTTCGACCACGTTCATTCGACCGGTTCCAAAATCTGCGGCATAAAGCAATGCAGGTTGAGTTTGCGAGGCATGGTATTTTGTATTCAATCCGAAGTTGGTCACGATGAAGTCCGGGTCACCATCATTGTCAATATCCCCATTACTGATGCCATTCCACCAACCGCGTACGGGTGCCATGCCGGTTATAGAGTCTATATTCTTGAAGGTGCCGCCGGTGTTTTTCCAGACGGATATGGGCCCCCATTCCATACAGGTGATCAGATCAGCCCATCCGTCGGCATCGATGTCTGAGAAGAGGGCATCTGTAATCATTCCTTCTGGAGAAAGACCTGATGAAGCTGAGATGGTGAACTGGCCACCATTATTGACCAAGAGTCTGGACGTTGGTGGCATTGGGTAGTTGCCCGGAATAAAGCGAGAACCGACAAAAAGGTCGACATCTCCATCACGATCGATGTCGGTTGCCGTCACGCAGGATCCACTTTCGCGCATTTCAGGAAGTACGCCTTTCGGTGCTGGCATAAACGTCCCTGAACCCCCGTTCAGATAAAGACGGTCCTGATAAAGTG
>CALCSP010000509.1 GCA_937893785.1 uncultured Verrucomicrobiales bacterium | reverse complement strand
TTATCCCAGTAGCGGGGGTTGCGTTCGACCTGAATATGATCGTTAAATTTCCATGAGGTGAGGATAAAGGCACCATTACTGACAATGTTCTCGGGCTTTGTCCACTCGGTAAAGCGGTCACCAATCCGACCGTGCGCAAGGATACTGTGTTTGGGCACGGGGAACCAAGTGTAATGCTTGGTGATTTCCGGAAGAAAGGCAATGGGGGAGTTGAGTTTGACCCTAAGGGTATGGGGATCGGGTGCTGTGGCGCCGAAATCAATCAACTCCCAAAGGTCTTTTCCGCTTTCTGCAAACTCCAGATTCTTTTCAAGAAGGATTTTACGCACTGCCTGACTTACGGACTCTGGCCATTGGAAAAGGCTCGGGTCATCATATTGCAGTTCCCTGATCTGCTCCGCATTGAGGTGGTCGAGTCCTTTCTTGTTGAAATCGGTTTCTCCTTTTTCATTCGGGCCGAAGTCGACTTTTTTAAGGGTCTCCCATTTTACCGGGAATGATTCATCATTGCGGCAGGTGAGAAAAGAGCGCTGCGATTTGTGATAGGGTTCCGCATCTCTGATGTAGTAGAGCATGAAGGAGTAATCCGAGGCCAGTGACGGGCTGAGGATACGCCGGAAGGAAAACAGGAAATCCTCGGCAGTCAGTGGTGTGCCGTCTGACCATTTGGCATCCTTGCGCAACTCAAAGACCCACTCATCGGGTTTTTGGGGGTCAGTAGGATACCACTTTTCTGCCATTCCCGGCAGTGCCACACCGTCCTTTGAGGGGTGGGCGACCACCAGTCCCTCGAAAAGCGCACTGATGATGTTGCTCTCCAGCACCCCGCTGACAATATGCGGATCCAGGCCCTTTGGCTCGGAGGTGTTGCCCATAATCAGGATACCTTCACGGGTGGCACGATCGACAGCAGTCTCACCCTCCTTGCACGCGCCTGCCAAAAGGGCGGCTACCAGCAGGCAAAGAATATTGATGATACGCATTGACGGGAACTTTGAACCGGGTTTGACGGCAGGTCACGCGGATTTCTTCATTCTGTGAAAAAGATATTCACAGAAAATAAAAAGGGTTGATCGTCTTGGCGGCACCACTAGGATGTTTTTCTACCTTTTATTTAAGGGATGCGCGACTATTTCATCAGGCGACTTTTACTTGTTCCGCTGACATTGCTGGGAATTACCCTGCTGGTTTTCATGTTGATAAGGCTTGCGCCGGGCGGGCCTGTTCAGCGAGACCTGCAGCAGATGATGGGTGCAGCTGCGAGCGAGCAGGGTGGAGTTTCTGGAATGCGGGAGTCGGAAGGGGTGGCGATTACGCCGGAACAGCTTTTTGAGATCGAGGAGAAGCATCGGCGTGAGAAAGGGGCTTGGCAATCCTACTTGGAGTGGCTGGGAGTCTTGCCACGGGACACCCAAAGGGTAGCCCGTAGTTTCAAGGAGGGGGAAGAGAAGGTTTCAGTCCAGGTTCCGGGCACGAACATGAGCGTGAACCTCATCAAGTATCAGGAGAAGGCGCCAGTGCCATTTTTTTCAGTCCAGATTCCGGGCACCAAAGTGACCGTGAACCCTATAACCTGGAACGTGCACTTTATCACGCATCATGAGGGGAATGTAAAAATAGAGATCCCGGAGGACTTGCCCGATAAAAAGAAGCAAATCCTAGAACAGCGAATTGATGAATATGGGTGGCAAGCCCGGCTTGTTGGAGTTGCTGAGCTGGAAGAGAGGTGGAAAAGAAATTCCGGAGGGTTGGAACTACCCAAGTCCCAGAAACTTCAGGAGCGCGCGGTGCTTTACCAGAGTAAACGCGATGGACTACTGCA
>CALCSP010000508.1 GCA_937893785.1 uncultured Verrucomicrobiales bacterium | reverse complement strand
TCGAAGGTCAGGGAGATAATCGGGATGTCTCTTCGGACGTGCAGGCTGCCATTGTCATGTGTGGCCCCATGAACCTGCTGCTACCACACATTATTGAGCGAGTTGAAAAAGCTGCGAACAATCCTAAGGGAGATGCAATCATCGATTTTATGGGAGGAGCTTTGCCTGAACAAAAAACGGGAATCTATGTTGAAGCTTCGCCACTTACCCACCTGAATTCCCGCACCCCCCCTATGCTTTTCATTGACGGTGAATTCGATCGACCCCGCATCCGATACACAGAATTCTGGCTGAAGATGGACGAACTTGAAATCCCACATGAATTCCTCATGATGCCCAAAGCGCCTCACCCTTTCTGGGGAATGCGCGAATGGTTTATGCCCACCATCAATGCTGTGGATACTTTTCTTAAGAAATACTTGCAAAAATAATGCAACCATGAGTCAGCGAAGACTTATCTTTCTTTTAATATTTCTGTCGCTCAGCAAGATTATTGCGCAACCGCAGCAACATGATCGCTGGCTACAAAAAACCGGCTATGGACTGATGTTTCATTACGAGGCATTCAAGAACCATTCCACACAATCCTATAACCGGGCCGTTGATTCCTTTGACGTGGAAAAGTTCGCGAGCGAAGTCGAAAGCACCGGAGCCGGTCACGTCATCTTTGTCATCGGGCAGCACTGGGGAAAATATTGTGCCCCTAATCAGGCTTATGAGAAACTCCTTGGGGTAACAAACGGAATATGGACCTCAAAACGCGATCTTATCATGGAGATTGCCCAACAACTATCCAAGCGGGAAATACGACTCATTCTCTACATGACAGCAAGGGCTCCCATGCGCCATTACAAGATCATCAAAGCCATGAGAGATACACTGCCAAGTATCAACGGCAAGCCAACAGGTCCATCAGTTGATCCCATGTCTCACCCCCGAAAGGTAAAAGGCTTCCTACGCAGTGAGAACCAGGCGCCAAATCCTCATTTTCTGAAAAATTGGGCTGATGTCTGTGGAGAATGGTCTCAGCGCTACGGTAATCTGATATCAGGATGGTGGTTTGACGGATACAAAACCGAGATGAGGGATGCTTACGATGCGCTCACCAAGGAAAAATACAATATCGACACATGGATTGCCGCAGTCCTTTCCGGAAATCCTGAAGCCGAGCTGGCCTTCAATGCCGGTGCCCATCCGCTGCTTTCCCTCTGCACTGGAGGAAAGCTGTGTCCTCATCAAACCTTCACCTCGGGTGAAAACCACGACTTTTATCAACGCACGAAGAAGGGAAAAGGTAAGGCGTTGACACCAAAAAACTTTCCCGCCCCAGCGGGCGTCGTCTGGCACCTGCTTCTTCCCCTCAGCAAAGGTTGGGGATCCGGCGAAGAGTCGCGATTTGAAACCACCACATTAAAAGAGCACATTGATGTCATTAATGCCGAAGGTGGCACAATAACGCTGGATGTCCCTCTAAGCTCAGCAGGGAAAATTCCTGTGAAGGCGTTGCAGACACTACAGGAACTTGGAAAAGACAGGCAAAAGCTAAAGGACAGAATCAGGTCCTTTTAGCCAATAACAACCGCCTGATCGCATGCCCTTAGGCTGATTGCCCTGTGGCATCAAAACATTGCTGTGTTTACTAAACCGTATCAGGGCATATTCCATGCCCGAAAATGAAATGAAAATGAACGAAATATGAACCTTGGATGAACTCTTCAAACGACTGATGATGAAGAAATTCTGGTGATTGCATTTTGATTAGTTTGGCAATCCATTTTATGTAGATGGTGACAGCTTTGAAGGCTGACAACCGATGATCAAGCCCCCAAAAAAAATCAAAGCATCACTGCTTTGCTCTAGCTATAAATTTGCTATGCAATCCCTAACTCCTACGGATGCCCGCTTCCTTAAACGCCTCTGGGCAAAATTATTATGTCTTTTGCTTTTGTCACTGAGTGTGGTTAATGCCCAAGCTGGCCTGCGCATCTCAGAATTTATGGCCTCCAATGGTTCAACCCTCCTGGATGAAGATGGTGATTCCTCGGACTGGATCGAGGTATATAATCCGATAGAAGACAATACTACAATCAACCTCGAGGGATACGCTCTAAGTGATGATCGACTCTTACTGAAAAAGTGGAGCTTTCCCGCTACGCAACTGGCTCCTGGTTCACGGGTTATCGTGTTCGCCTCCGGCAAGGACCGCAGCATAGCAGGTTCCGAATTACACACCAACTTTTCCCTCGACAGCAATGGAGAGTATCTCGCGCTGGTGACTCCCGATGAGAATACCGTCCTGTCTGTTTTTGACACCTATCCAGAACAGTTTGAAGATATTTCCTACGGTTTGGGAACAGCTCTTCCTCCTGTAAGCGAAACGGTCATCGCGGATAATGCACCCTGCCGCTGGATCGTTCCCACGACCACCACTGCAAACTGGCAGGGAACGGAATTTGACGACAGCCTATGGCAGGCAGCCAATACCGGAATCGGATACGAGAGGGGCGTTGGCGGCATAAGCTACACAGAATTATTCGGAACCAATGGAAACGTTGAGGCAGACACCTTCAATACCAACGGCACCTGTTACGTTCGCATTCCTTTCTCAATGGAAGGAGCTAATACTGTGACCACTCTGAACCTTAGAATGAAGTATGATGACGGGTTCATAGCATACCTTAATGGCGTCCTTGTAGCATCAGCAAATGCCCCTCAAAATCCTGCGTTCAACTCACTGTCAACAAATTCCCACAGCGACAGTGCCGCCATTCTTTTCCAGAATTTCGACATCACTAGCTCTATTGATGCACTAAACGAGGGTGACAATGTATTGGCAATCCACATGCTGAACAGAGCACTGGACAGTTCGGATTTCCTGATGCTTCCCGAGCTCGATGTTGAGAAAGTTGACCAGAATGGCAATCTTGCCCAAGGCTACTACTCATCACCTACCCCAGGCAGTGTAAATGGTTTCTCAGTTGAGGGTTTCGTCAAAGATACCCGCTTCAGTATTGATCGCGGCTTCTATGCCGAACCGATTTCCGTGGAAATAACGACCTCCACACCGGACGCGACAATCCGCTACACCACAGATGGATCCATCCCCACAATAGAAAATGGATTGATTTACACTGACCCTCTTGCCATCACGACGACGACAACCCTTCGTGCAGCGGCCTTTAAAGAAGGCTACCAACAAACCAATGTTGACACCCATACCTATATCTATGCGGCAGATGTGCGCAACCAACCGACTGCTCCCACGGGATATCCACCCACATGGGGAACTGATGGTGGATCAAGTATTATTGCTGATTACGAGATGGATCCGACAGTTATCACAGACCCGAACTACTCAGCACAAGTCAACGACGCATTGACTGCGACGCTACCTGTGATCGCAATTTCCACTGAACGCGACAATCTTTTCGCATCCAGCGGCATTTACGCAAATGGTCGTGAAGGCTCCAATGAAATCCCGATCTCTCTGGAATATTTTGACCCCAATAGTGACGATGAATTCCAGCAAAATGCCGGCCTGCGCATTCATGGTGGCAATGCCCGCTCACATCCCAAGAAACCCTTCCGTCTCTATTTTCGTAAAAACTACGGCAAGGGAAAGCTGCGCTTCCCGCTCTTCGGGGATTCACCCGTGGATTTCTTTGACCAGCTAATTCTAAGACCAGGCGGGCATGATGGATGGGCGGTTCCTTTTGGTAATGCCTCCCATGAACTTGCCCCACATGCCTCATACATACGTGATCAGTTCATCAGGAAAACCGAGAATGATATTGGCCTGCTATCTCCACGCGGCAAGCATGTGCACGTCTATATCAACGGATTATTCTGGGGAGTCTACGACCTTCACGAGAGACCTAATGCCAAGTATTTCGCAGCACATCTTGGTGGTGAAGAAGAGGACTGGGATGTCTATCACCACCCGACTTTTTTTGGTGAGGACTACACACAAGTAGACGGTACAGCCACTGCCTACGAAACACTCCTATCCAATGCACAGTCGGGAATAACCAGCGAAGAAGATTACCTCAACATTCAGGAATACCTCGATATTGACAGCTATATTGACGCGATGATCACCCGCATCTGGTCTGGCGACTACGACTGGGATGGGCCGATATACATGCCCGATCCGAACAACCCTGCACAAGAGGAATCCGTCGGATATTTCACCAACAAGAACTGGTACTGTGGCCGCAAATCACGCAACGGTGCAGGCAAATTCCATTTCTTTGCATGGGATGCTGAGATGAGCATGGGCAACAACCTTCTACTGAATGCCTTTCCAATTGCCATTTTCCAGAATCAACTCCCGCCACAGCAAATTGCGACATTTGACACAACAAGGGTTGGAAGCAGCGGTTCCCCTGCCTTCCCATATTCCAAGCTTCGACTCTATCCTGAATTCCAGAGGAGATTCGGTGATCGGCTCCACATGCACTTCTTTAACGACGGCCAAATGACCGTAACTCGAAACACGGAACGGCTTGACTCAATGACCGGTCTGATACGTGACGCGTTGATTGTTGAATCGGCGCGCTGGGGAGATGTCAATGAAGGAGATCCACTCAACAAGACCCTTACGCGCAATGATGACTGGGATCCTGAAATCGAATGGCTAAGGAACAGTTACCTGGCCACACGTAATGATTTCATGATCGAACGCTTCCGGGCAATCAATCTTTACCCACCCATCGATGCCCCGGTCTTCAGCCAACACGGCGGATCAGTCCCCTCCGGATTTAATCTAGCAATCAGCACCTCTGAAGGCAATATCTACTACACAACCGATGGCTCTGACCCTCTTGCCGAAGATGTAACGCCTTCAACAACACTCGAACTTGTCAATGAAGGAGCGAGCGCCAAGGTTTGGATACCCACCAGTGGCACACTGGGTAACACTTGGAGAGATGTCCCGGACCCAGCAAATATTGATCAGTGGACAACAGGATTGACGGCCATTGGCTTTGATTCAGGAGGCGATTTCAACTCTTTTATCGAGACAGATATTTCCAGTATGCAGGGCAATAACGCCACTGCCTATATCCGTATTCCGTTCACCATTGACTCTCAGGAGCAAATCGACCAGATGACTGCTCTCAGTCTTAGAATGCGATACGACGACGGGTTTCTGGCATATATAAACGGTACCCGTGTCGCAAACGATCACGCACTCTTCGGCGCCTCATGGGCCTCTAATGCGATTGGCACACAAACAGATGCAGAAGCAGTTCAGTTCCGTGAATTCGACATTTCTGACCACATCAATAAACTTCAACCTGGTTCCAATATTCTTGCCATCCAGGGCTTAAACAGCATCGTTTCTGACGATGATTTTCTTATTGAACCAATACTAGCCGCCAGCGTTCCTGATGGTGGAAACGGCTCCCCGAGGGTCAAGCTCTACACCGGAGCATTTTCGCTGGATAAAACTGGCACTATCAACGCCCGCACACAATCGGGAGAAACGTGGTCAGCACTTACCTCGGCCGCATTCATCGTTGGCACTCCAGCAGATACTTCCAACCTGGCCGTCTCAGAGATTCATTACAGACCATTTCCACCGAGTGAATCTGAGCTGGCTAACGGCTTTAATGAGCGCCGTCTTTTCGAGTTCATCGAATTGGTCAACACATCAGTCGATCCCATTGAACTCGCAGGACTTGAGTTTTCTTCCGGCATCGATTTTGACTTCAACGACAGTAATTTTAGCCAACTCCAACCAGGAAATCGCCTGCTGATTGTCAGTAATGAGGAAGCGTTCCAAGCAAGGTATGGAAGCGAATTACCCATTGCTGGAGCGTTTGCCAACGATACCAGTCTGAGCAATGGTGGCGAAAGGCTGACCCTGATTGATGCCGGAGGTAATATTGTTTTCAACCTTCGCTACCAGGATGAAGCCCCCTGGCCAGAGGAGGCTGACGGAGATGGATATTCCCTGGTTTTTTCAGCAAACTTTGGCAACAGCGATCCCGATGAAGGAATCAACTGGAGGGCAAGCAGGGAAATAGGAGGAAGCCCCGGAACACAAGATAGCATTTCAATAGATGCATGGCGCGCCGATGTGTTCTCGGTAGAGGACTTAGCGAACCCGATTATCTCGGACTATTCCGCAGATCCCGACGGAGATGGTCTGAGCAACCTGCTTGAATACATCTTTGCCACAAATCCGAAACAGGCAAATGCCGAACCCATCACGCTTTCTTGGGAGTATGATCCTGAAGAGGCTGAAAACCCCGGTTTATACCAGATCTTCACGCTGCAGGTATCAAGCGGCCTTGATGACGTCGAAATCAAGCTCGACTCCTCGAACAACTTGAGTAACTGGTCAGCAGGCACCGAGGGAACCACGTATGAATTTCTTGGCAGTGAAATCATTAATTCAGATGCACGAACACTCCAATTCAGGACCAGTCAACCCGCAGAAGAAACGTCCACCAAATTTTACCGGTTCTCTTTTTCTCTGCAGTAGACTAAGAAGTTCATACAACTCATTCCGTCTTCTTGACCAGATGCACTTCTCTGCTTGCAATTTCATCGTCAGAATCACTGCGCCAATCATTTTATTATGCTCGCCAACGCTCCGGGCTGATCTCGTAGTCAATGAAGATCTTGGCACCCTGCAAGAAGGGACGGTCAGCCTCAACCACAACACCAAATTAGGAGCTAATAATTCAGATGAGTATTCCAGATTTGGCAGTCATGTTTATGGGAATGAAATTGTCTTTCGTTTTGCTATAGAAAATCGCCTCCTGCTTGATTTAACAAGCGTTAGCCTAACAGGTGACCACGATTTTTTCCTACTCAATAGCTTAAGCACTGAAGTCAATAATGATGGGTTACGGTTTGCAACGGGAACAGTCGGCGAGGTTGTTTTGGATGATTTACCCCCTGAAACAGAATCCTTCGGATTCCTAGAACCGGGAATCTATTACCTGAGTGCAGATAGTTATGATGAAACGGCTGCAGACTTCTCTATCAACCTTTCCTTGTCTCGTCCGGTTCCACTTGACCAGCAAAGCGCCATCCCACTTGGACGCATTGCCGCAACCAATACCCCTTTCTCGATTGATACAGTGGGTTCAGTTTTCGACACAGAATTAGGAGTCTGGAATAAAGACGGGGTATTAATCGCATCAAACGATGACCTTGATGCGGACAGCCTGCAGAGCAGAATTGACTTCTCTGGTTTAGAAGCGGGCACCTACTACATTGGTCTTGGTCCTTATAATACAGAATATTATTCTGATTTCATAGCCATTGCTCAAGATGATGACGAATCAGGAGGTTACCAACTCAACTATCCGAATGGCAATATAGACGGAATTCTTAAAGCCAATGAATTACTCTTCTTCTCCTTCGAAATTGAAGGCACAACTCCGCCTGTAGCTCAATCACTGAGAATAAGTAACATTTCTCGAAATATCGACGGCAGCATCAAAATTATTTTCAATTCTGCTCCGGAAAAATTTTATGCCGTGGACATCTCCGATGACCTCGTTAACTGGCTGGAACTTGATGATTCCGTCAAAAGCACAGGTAGTCGCACCAGTTTTATCCATTCAACACCCGACCTAGCCTCACCCACCCTGTTCTACCGAGTTCGAGAACCGTGATTCCAGAATTCCCGGACCACTTTTCGAAGTTTTAATACCCTAGTTTGGAAGGGACTTCTGCACGGATTATACCTTGCTTAACTTACGTAAGTCTCGGAAAACCAATTAGAAAGACCACTTGATCACTTGACGAAGCTGCTGATTAGCGGCTTCATTAAAATAGAAATTTTTATCATACCACCAAGAAAATGACGCGAAAAAATCCCCCTCTTACTATTCTCTTGCTGATACTGGCGCTACTCCATCAAATCTCTGGAGCAAATGCTGATCTTGTCGTTTCTCAAGATCTGGGTGTATTCGTGCCAGGCAGCAACCAAGTTCTCAGTGGCAACACGGCACTTGGTGCAAATAATTGCGACACTTATACCGCTGGAGGAGGTATCGACACTTGGGGAAATGAAATCGTTTTTCAATTCACCGTCAATGAGCCCATGAGGATTGACATAACCAGTGTTGCTCTCAGTGGTGACCCTGACGTATTTATACTCAACAGTCTTGAAACCGAGGTGAATCCAGATGGACTCACCGACGCTATTGGTGCATTCAATCTGGCGCTCCTAGATAATACTCCGCCCGAAAGTCAACAGCTTGGTTTACTTGCACCGGGAACCTATTACATCTCTGTTGATAGCTTTGGTGGTGTCGATGCTACGTTCACATTCATCGTAATTGCCACGTCAGGAAATTTTCCCGATAATGTCACTGAATTAGGCGTCATAGCCGAAGAAAACACTCCATTCAGTATCGATACTATCGGTAATACAATCGACACAGAACTTTCCCTGTGGGATTCATTGGGTTCCCTGATATCAGACAATGATGATGCTCTATTCGACTTTGATGGAGATGGAATTGCCGATATCCTCGACCTCGATGGAGATGGAATTGAAGATACATTTTACCAAAGCCGCATAGAGGTTTTAGGCCTTCCGTCTGGCACCTACTATGTGGGGGCAGGATCATGGGACACCGAATGGAGTGCGGCTTTCCGTTTCATAGGAGGTGATGAAGGTGGACCGCTTACTTTGAATTACGGCCCAACCCCTGTAGGAGTTCTCGAACCAACACCTGCTTCAGACTCGGTAACCCGTGAATTGACTCTGGGTGGCGTGCTCTGGTATTCCTT
>CALCSP010000507.1 GCA_937893785.1 uncultured Verrucomicrobiales bacterium | reverse complement strand
TCATCTCTATTTGCTGAGGGCATAAAATATCCAATAGAGGCAGTGATCTGCTGCCATTTATAAAGGCGCAGCCATGGAACATTTTTTCGATGAAGGAGCGCTTCATCAAAAGCCATATTAAACTCTGCACTGACCGGATTACTAAAATTATTAAAAAATTCAACTTTTAGCTCAGGAAACATAAAAAACGCGCGGAATACTTCCTCAAATCAGAGGTAAGTTTTATATAATTGCCACTGTTTTAAGCAAAAAAACTCTGAAAACTGTTGCGTTAATAAAGGCAAGCACTTTATAGTTAAGACTTGTTAATTAAAGTTTTCCTATCGAGAACTTTATTAACATGTTGAGGGGATACGGGGTGGCGCTGGCTTTTTGGGTTGAGGTACCTTAGCCGGCGTCACCTCTTTCTTTTTGAACGGTCAACTTCGAACGATGTGTTTATGAGATTTGAGGCCCCAAGAACACTCGATTCGAATTTGCATTCAGATGATTACCTGGAATGGCTTGGACGCGTCCTCGAAGTCGGAGGGATATACCGGCGCGGTTTATCGGTTGAAACAGTCGACTGACCTTCAAAAGCATTGTTGATACGATTTCCCAAATTAAGTAACCTTCCTTTTAACTTCCGGCCAGTAATGCGCGCAATGCTCTTTGGGTCGTTGCCATTTGGCTGCCCTTTGTTTATTCTTGAATCAACTAATTTGTATGACTTCAAAACACTTTTCGTGTCTACATCATTCGGCCCAATCGGTTGGCGGATAACAACACGGGGGACAAACCACTCACGATTAATGATCTCCGGTTTCACTCCGGATACCTCTATGCGCCCAACATCTTCCCCTTTGTAATTGCGCAAAAAAACAACCCACTTCGGTGCATTTACCAAAAGAGTCGCTTTCAGTTCATAATCAATTGAGTCAAAGCCCACATTCGCTTTCAAGGCTGCGTCGTTGGCGATTTTAAAAACATCATTTGAATGTGTCTTCAGCGCTCGAACATCAAAGACGATACCTTTTCCTGAAGAGTAAATTGTATCATCAACAATGTTTTTGTTCTGAATGACAAATACTCTCTGACCATCGGCAAGATCAGTGGAAATTTCCCATGATGCAGGCTGATTCTGTCCGTAATGCCCCCTAATACTTACCACGTTGGCAGCCACGCTTTCGCCTCTTTCCTTAATTAGGATATTTAGTGCTTCTTTGGAGGACGTCCTATTCTGTTCAAAACCAAAACAGGGACAAACAGGCAAGAAAATCAAACACTTAAAGGTAGCCGCTTTCCTAATAAAAGGTAATAGATCCATGAAAATCAATATTTATTAAGTATATCAATTTTCAACCTATTTAAAGCGTTCTGCAGGATTGATTTCTGCGAAAAGTCAGGGACTCTCATGTAGGATTGCCATCTTGCTAGGTCACGATCATTCTAGACTGAGCAAGACAATGCCTCATTTAAGCGAAGTGCAAGTATGTCAAGAAAGGCAGCTTCACTAGACGGAAGGGCCGTAGTATATACCTTCAGTCCCGGATGCATCTCCTCAGCATTTTTACAGATGATTGGGATATCACCTCCATCCCCTGCATGACGACCGGGAGAACAGAACAAAAGCGCAACCACAACATCTTTTGTAAAACCTTCTGAACCCAAAAGATTCTCGAGCAGCGGTTCATTAAAGTCGTATTGCTCCCCTTCCCTGCGTTCCATTGAGGCGGGCTTAACCTCCCCGTAATCACCAGATAGTTCTTCACGAAGTTGCCGGCTCACAAGGTTGCGCACCTTGTTTACCGAGATTCTGGGTGTGCCGTGATCCACAAGAATGACACTAGGGCGCGCCAACCCTTCGACATTTACCTTATCCCTTACAAGGCTCGCAAGGATCTTTGCCATTGAATGATCTGACTCAGATTCTAGCTTTACCAGGCATGAGGCGAGCTGCACAGAAATGTTGGGGTAATCTTTCCGAATGACCTCTAGTCGTTGCGGAATATATTCGTAAACGGCAGCAGTTTTGCCAAAGAATAACGGAAGAATCAAAAAGTTGTTTACCCCCTCAGATAATTTACTTAGAAGAAACGGCTCCAGTATCTGTGCC
>CALCSP010000506.1 GCA_937893785.1 uncultured Verrucomicrobiales bacterium | reverse complement strand
TTGGCAATTAGTGCTGATTCAAAGGTTTTTCTGGGTTCTGAGGAGGTGCCAGCAGGAGAACTTGTTGCAAATCTGCGTAAACTCAAGAAGGAGCGCCCCGGGGTGAAGTTGGAATTGAAGGCGGATGAAGATGCACCTCTTAAGGTTCTGGTTGCTGCCTGGGATGCATTGACGCGGTCGGGATTCAAGGTTACGGAAGTTCCGGCGAGGATTCTCCTTCGTAAACCTGATAAAGATCTAGAGCCTTGATTCGTGAAATCGTCATATTCGGTGACCCTGTGCTCCGCAAGAAAGGTGCCCTAATTGATGAGGTTACCGATGAACTGCGTGAGCTTGTTCAGGATATGCTGGAAACAATGCGCGAGGCTGATGGCATCGGGCTTGCAGCACCACAGATTGGGGTGGGTAAACAGTTGGCCGTAGTTGATGTGTCTCATGACCCTGAGTGCTTTAGTTATCTTCGCGTAGATGGTGTTGCGACGCCCTTGGAAGATATCATGCCGTTGGTATTCATGAATCCTGAGCTGGAGTATGGAGGGGAACCCGATGTGATGTCGGAGGGATGTCTGAGTTTCCCTGATATCCGTGGTGATGTTACCCGCCCTTACGAGGTCACGGCTAAGCTGGATCTCCTAGACGGGCGGTCCATTGTGATCGAAACCGATGGCCTATTGGCTCGCGTTATACAGCATGAGACCGATCACCTCAATGGTGTCCTTTTCACCGAGAGGATGTCTACGGCCACCAGATTTTCGCTGCGCGGAAAAATCAAGCGAATGCAGCGTGATTTCGGGATCAAATAACTGAGGTGGTTTTAGGAGGAATAAATAAATTCCTTTTCCGGTCATAATGGGCTCAGAATGGTAATGGGTGAAGGAATGTGCAGTGATATTGGTTGATATATCGTATCGCTTTGGTAGAGATAGAAGTGGTCACCGAAGGGATGCGTTGGCGTATTTTCTCTATTACCGTTATTCAGTTCTTGTGCCTACTTGTGGCATTGCCGCCGGTTGTTGAGGCCAAGCCGGGCCTGCTTTCCCGAATCAAAAAGCGGAAAAACACGAATAAAGAAATAGAGCGGTTGCCGAGGGTTCGTATTGATCGTAACTCAGAGGGCAAGAGAATTCTTTATCTGGGGGACTCGATGAGCATGGGGGCTTTTGGGCGAACCTTTGATGGTAGGTTGAGGGATGAAGGGTTCTCGGTTTATACCTATGTGGCTGGAGGGGCGACACCTTATTACTGGTTGAGTCAGTATGCCCCGATACCATCAAATATAGGGTTCTGGCATAAGAGTCCTTTTGAGGATAAGCGGATTCGCAAAATAGATGCCGTGCCAAAGGTGGAAGGGTTAATTGATGATTGTGAGCCTGATATTGTGGTTGTTCAGACCGGCACCAACCTTTATGCCAGCCTGGTTTCCAAGCGCCGGACGCGAGAGGGAAATGTCCAGGAGGTGGAGGGGCTTTGTAGGAATATGGCGCTGGCTGTAACCAAGGGTGGCATAAAATGTTACTGGATTGCTCCGCCTTCCTCGCACCCTGAGCGTTACCCGTTGGGATTACAGCAGGAGATGGAGGATCTCATGAAGCGGGTGGTTGGGCAATATGGTCGGGTTTTCGATAGTAGAAGAGTCACCGAATATATTGATCCCTACCCTCAAAACGATGGTATTCATTATGGGCCGACCGAGGCTAAAGAGTGGGCTAGAATAGTGGCTGATGATTTTGTTCATTACGCCCGTTCAGAAAGGGCGCTTATGCCTGATTTGCGAGGCGATTCACAAGCTGATAAAGTAAACGAGAAAGAGGAAAAACCGGGTTTTTCCAAGGATGTGGAGTGGGGAGAGATTGATGTCACTATTCAGTTGAGGACCAAGAGCAATTTGCCAGCCAAGAGTATTGTTACCTACAAGAGTTGCCTCGTTCTCTATGAATACGAGGTGATTGAGGTTCACTCGGGATATTATCCCTTTTCCACGATCCGGCTTGCTCATTACGGAGTTCTTAACCGGAAGGCAACAGCGAAGTCTCGTTATAATGTTGGTGCAGAACGGTCTTGGCAGATAGTGCCCCTTGACCGTTACCCTTCCATGCTGCGCTTGCAGATGATCGATGACCTTGATTCCGACTTTCAAAAGCCCATTTACGTGATCAAACAGTCCTAGTATTAGAGGGTCGAGCCTGTCTGGTATTGGCAGTTATTTATCGCAATCTATGCGATGAGTTGTTGGTGAGCATTGACAAGTTGTTCCTTGCGCCTCAATATCCGTGCCTGGGGTTTACTCCCCGAAAGATTTCCATGTTTTATCTCATTGGACAGATAGGATTGATTCTTGCCGTGGCTGCAGTGCTTTTTTTTGCTCTGGGTTACTGGTATGGTCGTCACAAGTCGACTGAGAAGCAGCAACCCTTGGTCTTTGAAAAGGGCAGCGTGACTGCCGCTGCGGTTGCTGTGCTTGAGGATAAGATTCAGCAAAAGGACCGGCAGATCAGCTTGATTCAGGAACAAATGGCAGACCTTGAGGCGGGCTTCACAAGGGGAAGAACCCGTGATGAAATCACAAAACCGAATCATGACCAATCGGGGGAGGACGCTCAGGTTGGAACACGGGTTTCTGCTGAGATTGATTCCGGAGAACAGCTGCAGCTGGAAACTATCGATAGCGACGACCTTACCAAGATGCGTGGTATTGGAAAAGCCCTGAATCAACAACTTAATGAACTGGGGATTACCAGTTTTGCGCAGATTGCGAAATGGAGCAAAGAGGATGTTAAGGAATATGCCTTAAAGCTTGCGCTGAAGGATCGGATTCGCAGGGATAACTGGGTTGCACAGGCCAAAAAGTTCAGCTCTTAGTGCAACTGTCATGGTTGTTTTCGAGAGATCAAAAAACAAGACTGAGGGATAGTTCCGAGTAGCGTCATTTCTCAAAGGTAGAAAATCATGTCCGTTTCTTCTATTTGTTTCATTTCAGATACTTGGACTTTTTATTGGAAATTATTCCTTATTAGTGTGGTGGTTTTTTCCCTGAATCTTTTCATTAAGGGTGATGAGCCTTCCCGGGGTGCAGGGGATGAGTTGCCGCCAGGACTAGAGGTGGCTATACGCAATCCCGCGATCCCAATGATTGTCGATGCGAGTATTACCAGCTATACGAAGGAGGGCTATGCGAAGATCAAAGTGAACAAGGTATACAAAAAAACTGCCGGCAGCAAAGCTGTGGTGCCCACGATCGTAAAGGGTTACCGCATGGATGGTGCCAATGGTCGTGTTGTTCCCATCAGGATTATCACGGACAAGGGCAAGGAGCGGTTTCTTTTTTTTCTGAAGGGAGATCTCCTGTACTCAACCTACAATAACCGATTTGAGATCAGGGAGGAGAAGGGGGGTAAACTGGTTGTCCATAATGGAAGGACATGGCAGCCGCTTGCGGATATGATTGCTCACTCGAAATGATAGCCAATTCGAGTGGATGGTATTAATAAGACCGGATTGGTTCGCTTTGCGTTTGATATGTGCCTGCTGAGTGACGGGATTTAAAGGTCAAGGTGTCTTGAGTTGGTCGGTCGCTGCGAAGCGTTCACGAATGTCCCTCTTGCAGGGGCAAAATAATTTGTTCGGATCAAGATTTAATCAGAGGCAAGCTTCATGACTAATTTGAAGAAGTTGCTTGGTAAGGAGGAAGCCTGTGCTCCGAGATCGATGCGGTATTGATTAGTATCGGTCTTTAATGGGGCGGATACAGTCAGATCACCAAATTGGGTCAGGTCTTCGGATTGCATGATGGTAAAGTCAAATGCGTTGAAGTAGGTGTCCGGGAAGCTGAAAACAACGGCTAAGGTGCCTGACTGAAGTCGTTGAATGTCCAGGTTTTCGGGCATTGGGATCAGCTTTGTTTCCTCGGGAACTTCCTCACATTCATCACGGGGATCGTGCCCGATGAGGTAGAGTTGCAGATAACTGTAACCATGGACAGGATGTGCACCATAGCCGCTGACTGCGGCAGTGTCGCCAAAGAAGAATTTTTCCCATTCATCATCCAAGAGGTCTCCGTCGAGATCGGTATTGGTAGCTGCAGGAACTGAAACAACATTGAGGCTTAACAGTTCCATGGCGTCATGTCCTTCTGGACCGCTAACGTCAGTATAGCCAGTGACCGAGAAGCGCATGCCCAGCGCTAAGCCTAGACCCCTATCGAGGTTAATGCGATAACCACCCGCCTCAAAGAAGGCAACCGGGTTACCGCTGGTCAGACTGTTGTAGGCGTAGTGCTGAGAGTTGTCTGTTGAGGTAGCGACTTCCACTGTCCAAGTGGCGGTGGGACGATAGGCATTATCAAGTAGGTCAAGAGCTGCATTCATTGCGGTGACTGCTGCGATAATCGTTTCCTCAGGTGCAGCTCCGTTGTAAGTTTCTGGTAGGCTGCCGCTTTCCAGAAGCGCGCGTAGTGCATCAATGGGCATAGGCAGCAACGGGATCACGTCAGCTTCTGCCGCGGTGGGTTCTGAGTGTGCAATGTGGAAACTGTAAAGTGCGTTACCAAGTGACTCAATCGCTACAGAGGAAGTAACTGCGTTTTGCAGCGAAGCTAGAAGATCCTCAAATGATAACCCTTCTGCAAGCAGGGCCTGATACATGGCAGGGGAAAGGGCAGTGCGTGCGATGTCGCCTTCGCGATTGCCAAAAATAGTGAACCTTGATCGGCCCGAGGCATCCTCTGTGTCCCTAGGCACGTTGAGGGAATCCTGATCAACATCTTCAAGGTTTCCTAGGGCGGTGTAGATTGCTGATTCGGCAAGAACAGCCAGTGTATTGTCGACTGGTCGCAGGCTGGTAATGGTATCGACCTGTTCAAAGTTGTTGTAGGCAGTATTGGCTGCAGTGATCCAAGCCGATGCATCAGCATCAATGTCCTGCCCATTGAGAATTGGAGTGATAGCTGGAGGATTCTGGACCGGGCGCTGGATGACCTTGTAGATTTCCCTGCCTCCACGAACCCTGGGAGCCGGCCCCTCAAGGTCAAAGTATTGCGGTGAGTTCAAAATGACC
>CALCSP010000505.1 GCA_937893785.1 uncultured Verrucomicrobiales bacterium | reverse complement strand
TGCCCCTCGTCAACAAGTGCATGAAGAATCTCAATGAGGTTTTTCACATCTGACTGATGCAAACCGATGGTCGGTTCTTCAATAAGGTAAAGGTTCATGGTAGATTTGCGTGAACCCTTTAGCCGGGCATTACGAGCACGGCTCTGACCTTTTCCAATCTCGGCAATCAACTTGATGCGCTGTGCCTCGCCTCCGCTTAGTGTGGGACTTGGTTGTCCCAGACTAAGATAACCTAGTCCCGAGTCACAAAGCAGTTGCAGCGTTGGGTAAATTTTCGGATGTGCAGTGAAGAATTCCCGGGCTTCCTCTATGCCCATATTCATCACCTCGGCAATATTTTTGCCATTATACTCTATATCAAGAGTCGCAGAATTGTAGCGTGCCCCATGGCAATCTCCACATTCAACCCAAGTGGTAGGCAAAAAATTCATTTCCAGCTTGATCCTGCCATTACCAAGACATGTCTCGCACCGGCCATCCGAAGTATTAAATGAAAAGCGGGATGCATCAAAGCCTCGCAGTCGAGCCTCCGGCACAGCGGCAAAGAGTTTACGAATCTCATCGAAAATTTTAACGTATGTTGCCGGGGTTGATCGACTAGTCTTGCCGATCGGTGCTTGGTCCACCTCATAAACAGCAGTAATCTGCTCAGCTCCACTCAGTGACTTCCAGGTTTTATTTATCCGGGCATTTGACCGACTCTTCTTGTCCAGATGCCATTCTACTGCCGGCTTGAGAACTCCTCTCATCAAAGAACTCTTGCCGCTTCCAGAAACACCGGTAAGCACGGTGAGACAGCCAAGCGGCACACCAACATTAATGTTCTTTAGGTTATTCGCACTCGCCCCTTTTACCCGAAGCCAATCTTTAGTAGAATTTTTAGGCGGAAGCGTACGCCGCATGCCTCGCATGGGGTGTACGATTGGTTTACTGAGTGCATGCAAAGTCGGGGACTTTCCAAGAGCCTTCCTCCCCGTCAATTTGCCCACTTTCCCCTTGTAAACAACTTCACCTCCTGACTTTCCTGCACCCGGGCCAAGGTCTATCAGGTGGTCCGCGCGCCTGATTGTCGCCTCGTCATGCTCAACAACCACCAAGCTGTTACCCTGATCGCGCAAGGCAACAAGTGTATCAAGAAGCTTGTTCCTGTCACGGGAATGCAACCCTATGGTTGGTTCATCTAGTACGTAAAGGACACCACACAGGTTGGATCCAAGTTGTGCTGCCAGCCGAATTCTCTGGCTTTCTCCACCACTCAATGTGGTAGCACTGCGGTCAAGGGCAAGATATCCAAGCCCTACTTTTTCGAGGAATGCCAGTCGTTGATCTATCTCCTTGATAATATCACGGGTAATAACCGAGCGTTCACCGCTGAATGTAAACCCTGATATCACTAGGCGTGCCTCTTTTACCGGCATAAGTCCAATTGAGCAAATAGTTGACTCCTCGATCCAAACGCTCCTCGCAATTGGGTTAAGACGGGTTCCCTCACAGGAAGGGCAAGGTGTTTTTTGCTCATCCGGAGTACGCGTTAAACGAGCCTCTTCTTCTATTTCGGCAGCAGAAACGGAATCGTGTTTGTTTCGGTCACCATTGCGTTGCTGAAAAATGTGCCCGTATCCCCTACAACTTGAACACCAGCCATGCGGACTGTTGTAGGAAAAAAGTCTTGGATCAAGTTCATCAAAAGCCTTTCCGCATTGCGGGCATGACATCTCCGAGCTGAGTATTGTTATTTTGCCCTTTTCATCGAGCAGGCGCGCGGTCCCTCTTCCATATTTAAGGGCCAGCGTCACAGCCGATGTAATGGCAGCCACCTTACTGGAAGGGGTAAATTGACCAACGACTGCATCGATGGAGTGCTCACTGAAACGTTCAAGCTTGGTAAATTGATTGCTGGATTTAAATTTGCCGTCGACAAATAAGGTCTCAATACCTTGCCTTTGTGCCCATTGCGCCACATCAGTGTGAAAACCTTTCCTCGCTCGAATCAATGGAGCCATCAAATGAACCGGTCCCTTTTTTAGCAAAGCCCTAATCCCATCCACGATTGAGGTAACGCTTTGTTTCTCAACAGCGATTCCACATTCCGGACAATACTGCGTTCCAGCCTTTGCAAAAAGCAGCCGCAAAAAATGATAGACCTCTGTAACCGTAGCTACTGTTGATTTGCCACCGCCTCGACTGACCCGTTGCTCAATGGCAACTGTTGGGGGCAAACCGGATACCGCATCGACCTCCGGCTTTTCCAGTTGCTGCACAAACTGCCGTGCATATGCCGACATGCTGTCAAGAAAACGGCGTTGGCCCTCTGCAAAGACAATGTCAAAGGCCAGTGTGGATTTACCTGAACCAGAAAGCCCGGTTACAACCGTCATGGAATCACGGGGTATGGCAACGGTGATATCTTTTAGGTTGTTCTCTCTAGCTCCCTTCACATTAATGGCGTTGACAGCAGTGTTTTCCATTAACCCAACATCTGGTGGCTTTGACCCTTCGTGATTAGGAGTTTTCTTGGAATTTTTTGCCGACGGCTGGGTAGTTGTGTGAAAGGCATTGTGCAACCACGCGCCAGTATGGCTTTTTTTGACGCGTGCCAACTGTTCCGGTGTTCCTATCGCAACGATTTCACCTCCGTTTTCTCCTCCTTCTGGGCCAAGATCAATAACATGGTCCGCACACTTTATGACATCAATGTTGTGCTCAATGACAACGACACTTTTTCCCGCATCGACTAATCTTTGAAAAACATTGAGTAGCATTCCTATGTCGTCAAAATGCAAACCGGTGGTAGGCTCATCAAAAAGCAACAGGTCTGTTTGTGTGTGTGTGCTTTCGTTTTTCCCTCTAGGCTCCAGAAGGTGAGCAACAAGTTTAAGGCGCTGACTTTCCCCACCACTCAGGGTATTAAGTGGCTGACCTAGCTTCAAGTATCCCAATCCGACTTCCGCTAAGGGTTCCAATGCCCTTACTATCTTACTGGATTTTTTGTCTTGCCTGCCTTGGAAAAAGTCCACCGCTAAATCAACGGTCATTTCAAGGATGTCGTGGATAGACTTGTTATCGAAAAATATTTCAAGAGCCGGCTGACTATAGCGTTTTCCCTCACATTCTGGGCAGCGCACATACAGGTCCGAGAGGAACTGCATCTCCACTTTTTCAAATCCGTTGCCTGCACATCGTCCGCACCGCCCAGAACCCGAGTTGAAACTGAAATAGCCCGGCTTGTGCCCAGCGGCCTTTGCATCCGGCGCTTCCGCAAACAAAGCCCGCACGTGATCAAAGGCTCCTACGTATACCACCGGGGTTGATCGCGGTGTGCGAGAAAGGGGGGATTGATCAACCATCACCACCTTGCCAATTTTTTCCATACCCTTGATCGACCTGACTTGGCCAGGAATTTCGTCTGTCACTTCCCCGCGTTGATGCATCAAATTGTGGTAAACCACATTATGCATCAAAGTTGATTTACCAGACCCCGATACACCTGTAAGACATACTAGAGAGGCGAGTGGGATATCGACATTAATGGACTTTAGGTTGTTTTGCTGTGCTCCTATAATGCGCAGCATTTGGCCCTTCTTCGCCTCTCGTCGTTTACTCGGTACCTTAATCTGAAGTTTTCCTGTCAGGTATTCGGACGTTAGTGAGCCCTTCA
>CALCSP010000504.1 GCA_937893785.1 uncultured Verrucomicrobiales bacterium | reverse complement strand
TTTGCAAATCACGATACTGGCAAGGTTCATATTACTTACAAATTAACGTCTTTTCCCGGGCACTTTCCAGTTCGGATCGGGTCGGTGCTCCTTATTAAAGAGGTTTGCAGCATGCTTAACCAAATCTGGTCGGCGCACTGCATAGTTGCTTTTTTCTCCCGGGTCGTTGGACATATCATAAAGCTCAATAGGCCCGGTAAACATCGGCTTGCGGATCGCCTTCCACTTACCAAAACGAATCGCCTGAGCGGAACCTCGTTCATAGAATTCCCAATACATTCGGCTTTTACGCTGCCATTTATTTTCCCTAGGCTTACCTCGGAGTGTGGATAAAAAGCTCTCGCTATCGATGTCCTCCGGAGCATCAATCCCGGCCATATCGGCAAAGGTTCTCATCATGTCCCCAAAATACCAGTGCGCATCATCAAGACTTCCTGCCTTCACAACGCCCGGCCACCACGCAATGGTCGGCACACGGATACCCCCCTCGGTCAAATCACGCTTCATACCGCGCAAAGGACCATTGGAATCGAAGAAATCCGCCTTGTGTCCACCTTCCTGATGCGGCCCATTATCGGAAGTGAAAATCACTAGGGTATCCTCCGCTATCTTTAGTTCCCTAAGCAAGTCTAAGATGCGACCGGTATCCCGATCAATGTTATCGATCATAGCGGCAAATCCTTTCTCGGGATCCGGCCAGTCCTTTTCAGCAAACCGCCCCAAGTCAGGCACTTCCATTCCCTGATTACCCGCCTCATTATTAGTATGAGGAACATTCATCGCAAAATAAAGAAAGAAGGGATGTTTGTCATTATCGCGAATGAATTCAAGTGCATCTTCGATGAAGAGATCCGGCGCATACTCCTCCTTCTTTATAGCAACTCCCCGCCCTCCTTGCGGATGTTTCGGGTCTTGCCATCGCTTCCATTTCGGGGAAGCAACATTCTTCAACTTCACCACTACTCCATTACGGATCAGGAACTCAGGGTAGAAATTATGTGCATGCCACATGTTCATATAGCCAAAAAAATGGTCAAACCCAACGTCATTCGGATTGGTAAAGTTATTCGGAGTACCAATTCCCCACTTACCAATGCAAGCTGTTCGGTAATCTGCTTTCTTCAGCACAGATGCCAAGGTTTGCTGCTCTGGCCTGATGACCACCGGTGCCGTGGAATTTCCACGAACCACCGTGCGCCCCATGTGCCTACCAGTGAGTAGCACACTGCGTGAGGGTGCACACACTGTATTACCGGCATAAAACTGGGTAAAGCGCATCCCTTCAGCAG
>CALCSP010000503.1 GCA_937893785.1 uncultured Verrucomicrobiales bacterium | reverse complement strand
TTGGCGCGCGAGCGGGAAGGCAAAGAATGACCTTCGGTAGCGGGGCGGGCAGGCCAATCATTACCCTTGCTCTCAACCATCTTCCCTTAAATACATCATTCTTCCCTTGTAATCGATAACCGCCTCAAGATCCTCAAGGAGATCAAATCCAATAATACCGTCAAACTTGGAGGATTTTCCGTGTCCTGAAACAATTCGGGAAAGATCCAATACGGCGACGGTGACATTTTTTTTCTGGATACTTCCTACTTTGACCGTTGGTAGTAATGCCATGCCCATGGGACCGGCTGAACCACCGATACCGCCGGCAAAGCCTACATTCTCCTGAATACTGAGCTTGAGGGCTTTCGCTTTTGCCCGGTCAATGACCGATGATTGTGCTCCGGTATCCAGAAGGAAGTTGAGTTGTTGGCCCGCGATGGTTATTGCCAGAAGTGATTGGTTGTTTTGCAAGCGGAGTGGCACGCCCTTGAACCCGCGCGCGGAAAAAAGTTCTTTCAGGTCGACTGCCTGTAAACGTGCCCTTTGCTCTTCGGCTGGGCTCCAGCTATCGACAAACTCCTGATCTTTCTGGGAAAGGGTGCCGATTGCCACCCGGTAGGTGATGCCGTTGCTCATGCGCAAGTGCACAATGCCACTCTTTTTTCCGATTACCTTCGCGCGGATTGTTTTTCCCGACTGGTTGGTGAATGTGCGAAAACCAGTGCCTTCACCGCCTTGCTGTGCAGCAAGTGGTGCAGCTGTATGTAGCAGAACAGCATAGCTAATAAGTGCCGCCAGAAAGTTTTTTTTGGGGGTGGTTATGCACATGCCACAGAGTCTAACACACTCCCTCTCGGTCTGCCCCATAACATGGTGCTTTTTGACTGATTTGGCACGCGCTTGCCGAGTGTCACCTACCTTATGTGGGACTCTGTTCTTTCCCTTGTTGTTGACCGCGCTTTTTGAAAAGTGCCGGCCTGTTTTGGATTTTCCCGATCAAGAGAATTGAGAAATAGGATATGGCAGCAACTAAGATGATACTTGGCCCTGCGATCATATTCCAGCGCAGGCTGAGTTCAAGGCCGACGACCAGGAACAGTGCGCAGAGTATCGTGGCCCATGCCATCATGCCGCTTAAGCCGCGTGCAAAGCGTGAGCTGATGGCAGAAGGAAGGGTGAGTAGTGCAATGACCATGATAATGCCCACAAGACGAACCAGCACGACTACGGTGACTGCTGACATGCAGAGCAATAGCAGGTAAAAAAACGGCACATTAACCCCTCTTGCGCGGGCGAACTCCTCATCAAAGCACACGGCGACAAATTGTCTGTGGAAAAGCAGTATCAGTATCAGGACAGCTGCACCGAGGATAGCTACTGTCCAAAGGTCGTTCCGACTTACGAAGTTGATATCTCCAAACAGCCAGCTTTCGATACTCACCCCTCCCCGTCGAACCATTTTCACGAACAAGAAACCTATTGCCATTCCCGTTGCCCATGTTGCGCCTATAACGGTGTCTTCGCGCTCACTGCGGGAGAGCACGACAGCGCCAATCAATAATGCGGCTCCCAGTGCTGCAATCAGGGCGCCATAAAGTGGATCTGCCTTTTCCCAGCCCAATTCATACCTTGCAAATAGGGCAAAGCCAATTCCCCCCAGAGCACAATGGGCGATTGCTCCGGCAATATAAGTAATACGTTTGGTCACCACATAAGTGCCCACCATGCCGAATAGGGCGCTGGCCAGAAGGCCGGCAATCAGAGCATGGCGCAGGAAGCCATTTAGCGGAGATCCTAGCGCTTCCAGCAATTGACTAGCCATGATGATGAACGTGATCTCCAGGTGGGCATTCTTGGTCGTGGCGCACAGCTAAAATCTCTCGCCCGAATATTTCCTGCAATGTTTTTCCGTCGATACTTGAGGTTGGGTGCATTTGGACTTCACGGTTGACGCACAATACATGCCCCAGCCACGAGGAGACGAAGTTTAGGTCGTGAGAAACGATTACGATGGACATCTCTCCGGCAAGTGATTGCAGTGTCTGGCGGAACTGTTTTTCAACAGTCTGGTCGACATTTGCTGTTGGTTCGTCAAGCAGTAGCAGGTCAGGATTATCTACTAGGGCACGGGCAATCAGCGCCCTTTGCCTCTGCCCTCCTGATAATTCAGAGAACCGGGATCGTGCCCGATGTACCAAATCGACTTTTTCTAGTGCTTGTATTGCAGCAGCACGGTCGTTTTTTTTGAAGGAGCCCAGTTGTATTCCGGTGCGCAATCTGCCCATTAGCACGACATCAAGCACAGTAATGGGAAACTGGGGGTCAAAACTCAGGTATTGGGGCATATAGCCAACACGATGCCGCATTTTTCCAGGAGGTTTGCCAAATACCAAGACTTCACCGGAAGTCGGTTTTTGCAGGCCTAGAACAAGCTTGATAAGGGTGGATTTTCCGCCGCCGTTTGGGCCGACAATGCACATCGATTCCCCCCGCCGAAGATTAAATCGGATTCCGCTAAGTACGCTTTTCCCAGCCACATAGCCAAAATTGACGTCATTAAATTCTATGGCCTGCTCCTCGATGGCGCCTTGCTGTTTTTCGGATTGCTGGGTTCTGTTCACCGGAACGCTCGGGATCTTTTAAAGCCGGGATTATGAACCGGAAAATCCTTCGACGATGGCATCCGTGATGGCATGCAGATTTGCAATAACATCTGGTGCAAGGGGATCCAGAATAGAAACCTTGGCGCCAAGCTCTTTGGCAATTACCTCAGCGCTGCGTGGATCAAACTGTGGCTGTATGAATATGATTTGGATTTTTGCTGCCTTGGCGACGGCAAGGAAGCCGATCAGTTCATTCGGGGTTGGGCTGTTACCACCAATCTCAATCGCGATTTGCTCAAGGTCATATTCATTGGCGAAGTATCCAAATGCAGGATGGAAAACAAAAAATTGTCTTCCACTAAAGGGCTTGAGTTTGCCTTTAATCTTTTCGTGGGCCTGATTGAGCTCTGCCTGGGCAGTCTTGAGATTTTCTGCAAATTGAGCAGCCTGATCGGGTATGGCCGCGGTAAGTGATTTTGCGATGTTATCAAGCTGAATTTTGATAGAATAGGGTGCTAGCCATACGTGTGGATCAGAATCGTGGTCATGGTGATCGTGTCCGCCTTCTGCTTCGCCCTCTTCTTCGTGGTGGTGGTGTTCGAGTTCTAGCTTTTCGATTCCGGCAGCGACATCGGCTACTGTGATTCCTGCATTGGTGTCAGTAATTTTGTCAATAAGTGGCCCTTCAAAAGGCATGCCCACGGTGAACAGGATATTTGCCCTTCCCAAAGTCTTCATCTGTGCAGGGCTTGGGGAAAAGGTGTGGGGATCCTGTCCTTTATCGACCAGAGTATCGACGTGCACATGGTCTCCTCCAATTTTGCTAACAAGATTTGCAAGTGGCGGGACACTGACCATGATCCTCAGTTTGTCGGGATCGCTAGGCGGGCCTACCTGTTCTTTTTTGTCGCCTTTGCAGGCATTGAGCATGCTGATGGCGAAAAAAAGAGCCAGCCCTATTCCTGCTGTTTTGAATTTGTGAAACATGTTACTAGAATTGCCGATTCTAACGCAAAACCTTCATAAGTGCTATTTAATTGCATCAACAGGATATTGCTATTTCTGGCGTAAGCGTTACTTTTATCCCCCTCACTCTCAACATATCTTAGAAACCTCAAACTTGATCATTTTCAATGAAACGTCCGTTTAGCATCATTATTACGATTTTTGCCCTCATGCTTCCTGCTTTTGGGCAGGAAGGAAAGTCCAAGCCGGCAGCCAGTGCTCAGTCGCCGGCTAAGCCCAAGGTGGCCAACGAGCACAAGGACATGAAAATTGTCAGTTACCTGATTGGCGCAGATATCGGTTCAAACATGAAAAGCGGTAATCTTGATGTCGAAATTGATCGTTTTATGGCGGGTTTCAAGGCCGCTCTGAGCGGCGAGTTGCTTGAGTATTCTGATGAGGACAAAAACAGGATTCTGAGGGCATTCAGTCAGGATCGGCAGGCTATTGCTCGCAAGCAGTCGCAAATCAAGGCGCATGGCCTTGAAACCATTGAACAATGGGATGCGCTGGCAGCCAAGAACAAGGCGGCTGGGGAAAAGTTTCTTGCCGCGAATGCTAAGAAGGAAGGTGTCAAAACAACTCCTAGCGGACTGCAATACAAGATTATTACTGCGGGGAATGGTGAAATCCCGAAATTGACCGACCGTGTTAAGGCAAAATATCGCGGCACCCTCATTGACGGAACGATGTTTGATGAATCCAGAGGTGGAGCGCCGACTCCTTTTAGTGTGCGTGGTGTGATTAAGGGGTGGACAGAGGCACTGCAAATGATGCCCGTCGGCTCAAAATGGCAGCTTTTTATACCCTCCGAGCTTGCTTATGGTGATCTTGGTCGCCGTCCGCCCATTGGCCCTAACTCCACGCTGATTTTTGACATTGAACTTGCCGAGGTGACCAAGCCGGCTCCGCAGGTCAGTCCACCAGTAAGGGCTCCAATCCCAAAGCCCAGCACACCTGCGGGTAATTCCACAAAGAAGCGTAAGCCGATTACCGCCACCACACCTCCGGTTGCTGTTGAGTTTCCCAAGGAGAAGGGTGGCAAAATCAAGGTGACACCCGTGGATCCAAAGACAGGCAAGCCCATTGGCAAAACCAAGCTAATTGAACCCAAGGCTCCTGCTAAGCCTGAGGCGAAGAAATAGCCGAGGATCGTTTCTCAATAGCAGGTTCTTCGCCTGACCCTGTTCTATTCCTGCTTTGGATGGATAAAAGGAGGCAAGTCGAAGTTACGTAGGGAACTTGTGAAGATGAATTTGCGCAAGCAACTTGCATTAGAGGCCTGAAATACATATTTTGTGGCTATGAATATTTTTCTGCGTCCAACAATCACTGCTTTTCTCTCTCTCCTAATGGCTTTGGGGGCCACGCGTTTCGCAATCGCGGAAGGTGCCAAGTCGGTAAATGCGCCCCATGGAAAGATTGAGGTTCTGCTAGTCGACGGCCAAAACAATCACGACTGGAAAAGATGTTCGCCTGTGATGATGGCAACGCTAGAAGCTACTGGCCGATTCAATATCGAGCGAGCAACAGTATCGAAGAGTCAAGTTGCTGACTTTAGCCCTGACTTCACAAAGTATGATGTTGTGCTTTCCAACTACAATGGTGCGTCATGGCCGGAAAAGACTAAGGCAGCATTTGTTAAATATATTGAAAATGGCGGCAGTCTTGTAGTGGTTCATGCCGCCGACAATTCTTTTCCTAAATGGAAGGAATTTAATGAAATGATTGGTCTTGGCGGTTGGGGCGGTCGCAACGAGAAAGACGGCCCTTATGTCTATTGGAAAGATGGTAAGATTGTAAGGGATGATTCCAAGGGACGAGGCGGTTCCCATGGTAGCCATTGGGAATACAAGGTGATAGTTCGTGAAAAAGATCATCCAATCACACGCGGATTACCTACTGAATTTTTACAAGCGAAGGAGGAACTCTATGACCGCCTTCGTGGTCCTGGAAAAAATATGACGATCCTTGCAACCGCATTTGCCAAAGGTGGCTCTGAGCGGCACGAACCCGTATTGATGACCATCTCTTACGGTAAGGGGCGAATTTTTCATACAGTCATGGGGCATAGCCACACTTCCATGAAAGGTGTTGCCTTTCAGGAAACGCTGATCCGAGGTACGGAATGGGCGGCAACAGGAAAGGTTACGTTTCCCTCTGTGACCGCCGCCGAACTTCCTGTGGATCGTGCCGCTTCCCGGGACCCAAAGGATATCAAGCCGGCTCATTGATTTTAACCATTATATCTATAACCAAATCTCTGAATTATGAACCTAATATCATCCATAATTATTCTGGCATTCACGAGTGTGATCGCTTTTTCATCAGCTTCCTTTGCCAAGGAGAAGAAAAAAATTGTTTTCCTCGCTGATGGAGGCAAGAACTCCAAGACTCATGCCCATGAGAGTGGCAATGCTCTTCTGGCCAATGCCCTGGAAGAAAGCGGGCTTGGTTTCGAGACTTCCCTTCATAAAGGCTGGCCGACTGATGCGAAGGTCTTTGATGGAGCGGATTGCGTTGTTATTTTCTGCAACGGTGGTGGTGGACACCTTGTCATGAAGGATCTCGACCAGTTCGAAAAGTTGATTAATGACGGTGTGGGAATTGTGTGTATGCACTACGCAGTAGAGGTTCCCAAGGGGCGTTCAGGCGACCTTATGCTTGATGCTACAGGTGGCTATTTCGAGACTCACTGGTCGGTGAACCCACACTGGAAAGCTGAAATTAAGACTTTACCAAAGCATCCTATCACTCGTGGCGTGAAACCCTTTACGCAGGATGATGAATGGTATTACCACATGCGCTTCCAACCGGAAATGAAGGGCGTGACGCCCATACTCTCTGCCCATCCGCCGCAAAGCACCATGAATCGAAAAGATGGCCCACACTCTAATAATCCGCATGTCCGTAAGGCAATGGCGGAAGGAAAAATCCAGCATATCGGCTGGGCTTATGAGCGGCCTGATGGCAAGGGGCGCGGCTTTGGAACCACAGGCGCGCACTATCACCATACTTGGGATAGTCATGATTGGCGCACACTCATTCTCAATGCTATTGCATGGACTGCCGGGGTTGAGGTGCCAAAGAAAGGTGTTCCATCAAAGCCGAATCCAGTGAAAGGTGCCGGAAAGTAGAACTATATATATTGATGAACCGATCTCATTTTCTCCGCATCGCTCTTGCCGGCAGCTTGGTGCCAGGTTTTGCAGGGGCCGCCAATGATGACGCGAAGCAAACGCCCAAGAAACAAAAAACAAACGAGGGTAACAAAAAAGAGTGGATTCAGCTTTTCAATGGCAAGGATCTCGCTGGATGGACTCCCAAAATTCGCTATGAGCCGTTAGGTGAAGACAAGCGCAAAACTTTCAGAGTTTCAGGAGGGGCTATCCAGGTCAATTACGAGAACTATGAAGCGTTTAATCAGACCTTTGGTCACCTTTTTTACAATACGCCGTATTCCCGTTATCGCTTGCGTGTGGAATACAGGTTCTTAGGCGATCAACTGAAGGGTGGTCCGGGATGGGCGTATCGTAACAGTGGCCTTATGCTTCACGGGCAGGATCCCGAAACGATGAAGATTGATCAGGATTTTCCGAATTCCATCGAAGTGCAACTGCTAGGAGGCAAGGGAGAAGGAAAGCGCACAACCCTTAATCTTTGCACCCCGGGCACAGATGTAATCATGAACGAAAAGCCGCTAAAGAGGCACTGTATTAGTTCCAAATCCAAAACTTATCATGGCGATCAGTGGGTGACTGCTGAGGTGATGGTGGATGGGGCAAAAGAGTTCAAACATATTGTAGAAGGAGATGTCGTTCTTGAGTATCAACATCCGCATCTAGACAATGGAACGCGGCTTGAAGGCGGAACAATTTCCCTGCAGAGCGAGAGCCATCCTTGCGAATTTCGTAAGGTGGAATTGCTGCCGTTGGATTAATTTCGCTGATTAAACACAACCTAACCTCTGTTTTTTTCGGAATATGCTTTGTGATTGTTATTGCTATTCGGCGTAGCTTCTTGTTTATAGCCATTTGTTAGCAATGGCAGAAAAAAACATAGCAGTCGGGGTATTGGGCCTCGGTATCATTGGTAGCCGGGTGGCGCAGAACTTGCGTGACAAGGGCTGGAAAACTTTCGTTTGGAACCGAACCCCGCAGGAGCACCCGGATGTTTTGGATTCGCCTGAAGCTGTTGCCGACCAGGCTCAAGTGCTCCAGATATTTGTTCGTGACGGCGATGCCCTGCTCTCGGTAGTGGATGCTATTGCTGCGCAACTTGGTGAAGGGCATGTGGTCTTGAACCATGCAACGGTTTCGCCGGAAGCTACGAGTGAGGCAGCCCTTCGTGTAAGCAAGACGGGTTCTGCTTTCCTTGACTGTCCTTTTACTGGAAGCAGGGATGCTGCGGAACAGGGGAAGCTTAACTACTACGTTGGCGGTGAGCGGGCAGTCGTGGAGAAGATTCGTGCGGTTCTGGATGCCAGTGCCCAGTCAGTGACCCTGCTTGGGGACATCGGTCATGCGACCGTATTAAAGATTGCAACCAACATGATTTCAGCCACAACAGTGGCCATTCTTTCGGAGGCGTTGGCGGTTTGTGAAAAGGGGGGAGTTGACCCCCAGAAAATGGAACAGGCACTTGCGGTAAATGGCTGCGCATCCGGATTGTCAGCAATGAAGTTGCCGACAATGTTAACCGGAGATTACCTGCCTCATTTTTCTCTCAAGAACATGTTGAAGGATGCAAATTTCGGCTTGGCCCTTGCGGATCAAAGCGGAATGAAACTTCCTGTTCTTTCATCTGCTGCAACGGCTATGATTGAGCAGATGGAAGCCGGAAGGGGGGAGGAGGATTACTCCGTGGTATTTGAGAACTATCGTGATTAGTAGGGTATACAGGGCAGTTCAAATGTATCATGAAATCCATTGATCTTTCCACTCGTGCGAAGTTTCGTCTTTCAGGAACCGACCGTGTCCGCTACCTGAACGGTCAGGTCAGCAACGATGTCACCAGGGCAGGTGTTGATTGCGCGATTTCTGCCTGTGTCACTTCGGTCAAGGGGGGATTGGAGGCCCTGGTCTGGATTACTGTTGAGGCTGATGGTCAGGCTTTCTTGATTGATGTTGATGCTTCCCTGCGAGATTCTTTATTCCAACGGCTTTCGAAGTATATGATCGCAGATGATGTGCAACTGGAGGACTGCACCGAGGAATACCTGCTTATTCATGATCTTGATCGCAGCTCAGATGGTATAGTCTCTGAGAGGTATGCCATGCCGGGTAATGACAGGTGGGTCAGTCCGGAAAGTCTCCCTGCTGGCACCGACTGGATGAGTGAGTCTGATGCCGAGGTTTTGAGGATTGAGCGTGGCATCCCATGCTGGGGTCATGAATTGACTCAAGGACTATTGCCCGCGGAGGCATTGCTCGATCTAAAAAGTGTGGATTTCCACAAAGGTTGCTACGTTGGCCAAGAGGTGATTTCACGTATTCAGAGTGTTGGGCGCATCAGACGCTCTCTGGTGGCACTTGCTTTCAGTGGCGGGTGTCCTCAGCCGGGTTGGTGCCTTCTTGATGATGCAGGGGAAAAAGCTGGTGAAGTGACCAGTGTCGTGGAACCTTCACCAGATTTACTGATTGGCCTCGGGTATGCCAAGTGTGACTTGAACGTGACCACGGCTGTTTGTCCTGATAGTGGGCTGTCTTGTATGGCGACAAAGCGATCCAGTGCGTTCGCCGGAGAGTAAGTGGTTGTTGTTCCGGGCCGGCCAATCACGCTGCAGGAATTTCCTTTGGTGTGATAAAGTGTAAAAGCTTTCCGCAGCCTGGTCCGATTTCCCCCCAGTAATCGATATTTAGTTCAATAAGGGCTACGGCACATGTGGTGAAACGATTGATCTCGTTGCCGCCGGTAATGTGTTGTACAAGCTCATGAGTGCCTGGGTTGTGGCTGACGATCATGAGGTGTTGGTTGCCGGCAGTATCATCGAGAGATCGAATGATATCCTCATAATCAGGAATGTCTGCCAGATATAGATCTTTTACAGCCTGAATTTTTTGCTGTCTGAATTGTAGTTTTTTTGCAATTAGCTTGGCAGTTGTGATTGCCCGGTTTGCTGTACTGCTGAGCATGATGTCCGGATTGACATCGTTTTCCATGAGATAATTTCCGACCTTGGGTGCGGTTTCCAGTCCACGTTTATTCAGCGGCCTATCATGGTCATCCAACTCGGGGTATTCCCAGTCGGATTTTGCATGGCGGATAAGAGTGAGGCGTTTCATCGGGTATGTTCAAGGAAGTCCCTACGGTAGCTGGCAAGCAGGCTAGGGAAATCATTTGGCATGAGGTATATGCGGCCACGGATGCGCTTGCTTTCGCCGGGCGCCAGTCCACCAATGCGAAAGTCGCTGTGCAGGCAGCGAATGACTCCCTGAAAGAGCTCCTGATATGGTTCCCAGGCAAGGGCTAGGATCCATTTGTCATCTTTACTGACACAGCCAATAAGCCCGAGATGGGGGGGCTTGGGATGCAGTGGTCGCGGATTGACATCCGCACGGGGAACGTGATTTGGGCACCATACCTGTCCGGGGGTATAGCGGGCCTTTAACGACCAATCGGAAGTGGGCATGAAATCTGGCTTGTCATCACTATCCTGAAAAATGAATGATTTTGCAAGGTAGGCATATTTGTTTTCAGTCTCGCTGGGTCCAGTTCCTGTGAAGGGCCCGACACGCGTGCAGGGTTGTGCCCAGTGTGCCTGAGAAACCTCACTTGTTTTGTTTGTGGCAATTAGCTCAAAGCTGACTCCATTGGCTATGGCACGGATCACATGGTCTACGGTTACCCCGTCTTCCAGTGTGCATCGCAACCTTAGCTGTGTCTTATCATCACTGATATCGATCAACTTGGTCTTGTGGCCGATGAGTGTCTTATTCCATACTCTGTTGGTCGATTCTGGCCTGCAGTAGGCTTCGAGATACCAGGTTTCGATCTTTCCACCTGGTATGCTTGGGTGGTGGATCGTGAGGAAATTATCTTGCCAAGCTAGGGTGATGAGTGACGCTTTTTGTCCGGATTTTCCAGGGCCTGCTAGTGAGAGCCCGAGGAAAAAAAGTGCCGCTGCTAGGATGGAAGGTTTGTTCAAGCCATTCATTGAACAAGTCTGATGCGGTAGAAGCGTTTCGTTTCTCCTGTTACACTCTGGTCCACGTGACTGGTCGTGGAACCTGCAGAAGCCGGCACGTTCGACAGGGTTTGCCAGTCTTGCATATTCACACTGAATTCAATCGCATAGGTTCGCCCAGGTGCGCTTTCCCAGGTAACGGTAATGCTGCCGTTAGGTGCGGCGGTGATCGACTGCCACTTGAGTTGAGAGTTTGAGTCAAGTGGATCAGTGCCAAGTGCAATTTCTTCACCATCTAAAAATCCATCACCATCGGTATCGGGATTTTCCGGGTCGGTTCCTGCTGCAGCTTCCTGCGAGGCTGTAAGCCCGTCACCATCGAGGTCTTCATTTTCGGTAGGCGGCCTACCGAAGTTGAGAGCTTCGCTGTTGTAACTGGCTTCAATCTCACTTTGGCTAAGGGCGCGTGAATAAACCTTGACCATTGCAATGGAAAATGAGCCAGAACTGGTTTGCCAGCGACTACCGTTTGACTGGGTTTGCGCTCCTATGACGAAGGGCAGGGGTTGGTTGCCGGAATCTGTGCCTTGAATGATCAGTGGGTCATGATCAATGAAGTTGCTCTCTACACCATTGGTGAAGACCGTGGATCTGCCGGAGCCATCATAAGTGTAGGCAATATGAGACCATATGTTGGGCTCTTCATTATTTGCCCATCCCATGGCCGTGGAAAACCCCCAATGCTCAATGGCACCAACAGAGTCGATGGAACCATGATTAAGCGAGACCATGCTGCCTGAACCACCGTCTTGGCGTCCCCATGAGACCACAATTTCTCTTTTGCTAACACTGGGGTTGTATATCCATGTCTCGACAGTGTGCGGGTTGTTTCCTAGGACAGATGCCGGTGCTGTCGGTCCGACATACCAGTCACTGGTGCCGTCAAAGGCAATGGAAGTGACACCTGCAGTTAGTCCGGCAACAGGTTGATCTGTTTCTGCAACGAAGTTTCCACCGGCTAATCCGGTATTTGGCCATGTCGCAACCGGACCGGTATTGAAGCCGCGGGCATCAAGCAGCACTAGCAAGCCGTCAGAGATACTCAGCGTTATAGGAATATTTTTCGGTGTATTCAGTGTGCCCGGTGCCGTCAGGCTAACAGTGCCGCTGTAAGTGCCTGCAGACAGGTTGGCCGTGTTAAATGTCAATGTGTGGTTGCGCACATCTGCGGGACCACTGGAAGAGCCATTTGAAGGGGTAACACCGATCCATGAGACATCCGCAGAGATCACATAGCTCATGTTTGTCTCTGCTTCACCGTTCCAGACATTAAACGATTGGTTCTCAGTATTTTCACCTTCCTGAGCGGTTAGGTTCAGGCTGTTTAGATTCGTTGTTATCAGGGGTTGGGCAACACGAACGGTTACCGGTATAATGAATGGAGAGTTACCCGCTTGAGGGTCTGTGATGGTAACTGAGGCCGTGTAAGTGCCACCAGCCAGCCCAGCAGTGGAAAATGATAGGGTATGGGTATTGTTGTCGCTCAGTCCGCTTGATGTTCCCGTTGGCGGTGAAACACTCAGCCACGATGCATTGTCACTGATTGTATAATTGAGAGTGTCACTGCCGGAGTTGCTCAAAATAAAGTCCAGCGATTGTGTATTTTCTCCAAAGGTGGAAGTAAGTGAAATGTCTGTGGCATTGCTTTCGATCCTTGGAGAAGTAGGTGGCAGGCTGCTTTCGCCCGGGGTTCCACCGATATCTGCTGAAAGCTTCCAGTTTAGGGGTTCTGTTCCGAACTCATTGCCGAATACACGCTCAATAGAGTAACCAGTACCCAAGCCGCCGGCCGGCCAGGGTTCGACGATATCGTAGCGTACGGCGTCAATTTCTATATATTCGGGATTTGGCTCGCCCGGTTCCGGCATTTGCAGGCGGATGTTTTCGCCATTGTCCTGAAGGCTGCCGTTGTAAGGGCCGTAAACGGCTATAGAGGGGTCAATTGCGTTCTCAGCTCTGAAGGTGTCCGGGTCACCGCTGACAATAAGGGCGGTTCCGCCGAATGTCAGTGTTTGCTCCGCGGGGAATTCAAAGTCGAGGCCGTTGATTTTCCAGACATGTGTGGGGATGGCGGCATCGAAGAGGTTAATTGCCTCACTGCCGATATTCTGTATCTCAATCCAGTCCATGCCGCCGGGTTCATTCTGATACATAATCTCAGTAATAACTACAGGACCGACCAGTGGGTTGGTATTTTCTGATCCCAAGGTTACTTGATCCTGGGCCGTGAAAAATTGCTCTCCCTGTGAATTGGCGTGGCTACCGAAGCTGACTCCATTGCGGGCGGCACCAAAGTCGCGGTCAGCGGCGAAGCGAACCGGCACGTTATTGATTGTTTCAATAAGGTAGATCTGGTCACCGCCTGAGCCGATTGCAAATTCCCAGGCCTGAGGCACGCCAGCGTTCGGGTTCCATAATCCGTTCGGGTTAAAATTGGTCTCATCAATGACCAGATAGCCTTCGGCCGGCACAGAAGTGCCCTGCGGGATTTGGTATTTCTGCCAGTTTGTATCAGAGTCAGATAGATACCAACCCGAGATATCAATTGGTGTATTGGTCAGGTTGCGGATTTCCACAGCATCCAGTTCGGGGAGGTCTGTATGGGTAAGGATTTCGGAAATTTCCAGCTCGGCATTTGGGCTGCTGCCTGCGCTGCCCGGGCTGCCTCCAAAGTCAATACTGGCACGCCAGTTGTTGCGGTCATCGTAGTTGCCTTCCGGATCGATTATTTCGAGGCTGCTGCCACCACCGTCTGGACGGGATGGCCAGTTGTTTCCATCACTGTACTCGAACCTATGAATGACGTTGCCTTCGGGATCGCGGAGGACAATTTCCTCTCCACCGTTGGATAGTGAACCGCCGGACCATTCGCCGATGACCGGCACGCCTGCACCGTAGATAGCAGCGAATGCCACGGCATCACTGGTCACAACGGCCCTTGCCCCAGGATTGAGAACGTAGCTCGGCAGGACCAGTTCATTAAAAGGTGATCCGCCGTCAAAGCGAACTCCGGCCAAGTCGATTGGCACGCTGCCGGTGTTCATTAATTCGATAAATTCAATCCCGCTACCATTGGGTGCATTGTACATAATCTCGGTAATGCGCAGGGCATCGAGATAATCATTGGAAAGGCCGGGATCGATGAGCAATACATAGTCAAATTCAAAGCGGGCGTTTCTGGCACTACCGGTACTGGAAAAGATCCCCCCCTTACGGGCAGTGGTTCCGGCGGGCAGCGCACGGCTGTAGATGTTTATCCATTCTCCAGGTTCCCCGCGTCGCTGGAAAAGCAGCTGGTTTCCAGCACGGCGAATACGTATAGTTGCATCGCTCATGCTCCAACCGATTGTGCTTAGCTGACTGTAGTTTCCGCCTGTGGACCGCTTCACGCGTAGGTGGTCACCATCTTCGATCATCAAAGTGTAACGGGTGTTTGTTGCACCTTCCCGCAGTTCGATCATTAAACCGGTTCCGAAGTCGCCTTGTTGCAGGCTGTCCAGTGATACATCAGTATGCAGGGACCAGTCAGTTGATTCGGGTAGTTCCCGCCAGAGGAACGGATGCTTGGCGTTGTTCATGGTAAGCGGCAGTGCATCCGCTTCGGTGATTGCCATTACCAGCTTGCCCGGACGGTCGTCAAGTGAATACCATGAAGCGGGAGAGTGTCCATCCCGCAGCTCGATGTCTTCCGCTGTCCAATAATCTTCTAGTATGGGTTCGCTGAAGTTACTTTGTCCCGATGCAGCAAAGACTGCTGCTTCACGAGTCAGGGTTCTTTCCCTGCCGTCGCCGTCTGTAGCCTGTAGTGTAAACTCATAAAGTCCAGGGGAGCCGAAGCGGGAAACAGCATTCGCGGTTGATACATTGGAAAGATTAGTGCCTGCGTCCGGGCTGACTGTCCACAAATAGCTAAGCGCTGTGCCTTCCGGGTCATAGCTTGCCGATGCGTCGAGATCAATTTTCCCGGAGAGGTCGACATTGAAGGATCCAGGTTTGGGATTCA
>CALCSP010000502.1 GCA_937893785.1 uncultured Verrucomicrobiales bacterium | reverse complement strand
CTGGTGACTTCCCCGCAGAGTTTGTGGTCAGAAGCGAGAATATTGCCAGGCTGAACACTTTCAGCGGACGTCTTGATGATTCCTTTGATATCGGCGCTGGTGCTGAAAAAGAGGTTCACGTTGTCCTGAAACTTTCCGATGGGGACATTCTCATAGGAGGGGAGTTTGCTAGAGTGAAAGGCATGAGCCGTTCACGGTTGGCCAAGCTGGGGCCGGATGGTACGCTGCGACCATTTAGTGTAAAAATTGAAGGAGGAAGTGTGCTTTCAGCTGTTGAGATGGAGGACGGTAGGATCGTTATTGGCGGTGACTTTACAAGTGTTAGCGGTAATCCTTCCTTGAGGCGTGTGGCAGTATTAACAGCCGAAGGTGTTCCGGATCAGTCATTCAGCCCACAAGGGACTCTTCGGTATGCATGGGTGCAGACTGACCCTCTCCGGCCTTGGCGTGGTTATTGGGGGAGTGTGAGTAGTGCAGGATTTAACAAGAGCGTACTTGCACTGAGCCTTACCGAAGATGGAAGAATCCTAGTAGGTGGTGAATTTGACACCTACGGAGATTTTCAGCAACCACACCTTGCCCTTCTTAACCAGGACGGAACGCTAAGTCCTGACCTCTCACTTGCTAACGCAAATGTTCCGGTTACGGGCAGTGTTCATCATATCATGAGCTTGCCTGATGGCGGAATCATTTATACCGGTAGCTTTTCCGGATCTATCCGCCGACTTAGGCAGGATGGGAGCCGTGATTCCGGGGTTGCATCACCGGGAATAAATGGCCCGGTATACAGTTGTGCCATCAAGAAAGACGGTCGTCTGTTGATTGGCGGAGATTTTACTCGGGTTGCTGGATTTGATCGCCAGCGTGTGGCTGTATTGAATGCTGATGGCACTTTCGACAGTGCTTTTGATTCAGGGAACGGTGCCAATGCTGTTGTCTACAGGGTGATTCCTTTGGATGACAGCAATGCAGTTGTTCTCGGAGAGTTTACGACTTACGCGGGGCATCCTTGTAAGGGGGTTGCACGCGTCAGCCCGGACGGATCTATCGACACAACTTTTGCCAACAGTACGCTGGACGTAACAGCAATCCATTCAACCAACTAAAACATTTCATCATTCAATCCGGGGTGCGCCAATAATGGAGTTGGTGCACCCCGATACTAAAAAACAACACCAATACCGTGCCACACACATGGAGGGAGTTACCGAAACAAGCCCACTTGGGCAGAGAATAATCCAGTTAGCCGAGGGTATCGGCGTTTCCGATTTCTATATTACAAGCTGGGAGCCATTGATCTATCGTCGCAATGGCGAGCTGGTTTTTGATTCATTTGTCTATCAACCGCCGGAGAACCTGGAGGTAAAGCCCGGGTGCGCTGATTACGCGATGATGATCGGTGAATACCGTTTTCGTGTAAATCGCATGGTGAGCCGTGGTCGGTATCGTTGGGTGATGCGCCTGTTGCCGACCGATATTCCTTCCTGTGAGGATATCAGGGTGCCGCATGCAGCAGTAAAATCCTTTTTGCAGGCAAAGAACGGTCTGTTTTTGATTTGCGGGGCAACTGGTTCCGGAAAAACCACTACAATTGCAGCGATGAACCTGCACCGTGCCCTCCGGCGCCGAGAGCATTTCATTACATTTGAGGACCCGATTGAGTATCTTTACCCAACTTCGGGTGTTCCTTCTTTAATATCTCAGAGGGAAATCGGGCAGGATGACCATGATTTTTCGGATGCGTTGCGTGCATCGTTGCGTCAGGATCCGGATGTCATCATGGTGGGGGAGATACGTGATGGTGAAACGGCGGAGATCGCCCTGCAGGCTGCCGAGACCGGACACGTAGTGGTTGCGACCCTGCATACATCAAGTGCCTCACAGACTGTTCAGCGCTTCCTGAAGTTGATTCCTTCCGAGAGGTTGGAAAGTGCACAAAGCACTCTTGCAGATATCCTGAGGATGATTATTTGCCAGCGGTTGGTCATGGACGAGACAAGGGGCAAGAGATTTGCCATCCATGAGATGTTGCTTCAATACGATTCGGTCTCCAACCTTATAAGGCGTGGTGAGTTCAAGAAACTTGACCAGGAGCTTGAAACTGGAAGCAAGCGCGGCATGTGCAGCTTTGATGCAAGCATGGCAAGTCGTAGACAAGAGGGATGGCGACCCTCGATCAAAGAACCTACCGGTTTTACCTCTCAGGAGATCGCCGAGTTCCTCGCTTATGAGCAAGAACTGCAAACTTCTTTAACTCGATGAAACTCCAGGATATCAAAGACATTCTGACTTTTGCGTCTTTCAGGCCAGAGCCTGATGACAGCACAGTGAGCTGGGATCGACGTTTTCCGAAACGAAGATCGCTTTTGGTTAACTTAAACCGTGATGGTGTGAGTTGGCAGGCACTGGACAGGGGTGGAGCTATGGGAGAACAAGGAGCACTAGGTGGAGAGTTAAAGGAGGTAGTTGGCGACATGGCTGAGGAATGGAAAGGGTTAACTGATGATGGATGGTGCGCTGTTTCTGTTAATCATCGTTTTGTCATCAGCTTGGAAACCAACCTGACACGGAAAAAGGGAGCAGAGGAACAGATCAGGGTGAATCCAAAGGCTGCACTCGGATCCAAGGCTGAGCGTGGCAAAAGGTATGCAGTGAAGCATAATCCTGAGTCCAACAGTAGTGCTCTTCTGGCTGTAGATGAGGAGTATATCAAGCAGATTGAGTCGATCTTTAACAGCGGTGGACTGAAAATAGGGAGGATATGCTGTGGCCTTTATGGAATGTTTAGTGATGCAGTCGACCAGATGCTCTTAGCTAGAGCTGATTACCTTAAGGGTAAGCACGAGGAGTCTCTGGGAAAGGTCATTGTCATTGCCTGCTGCGAGGGATCAGTCTGCGTTATGACAGCTGATGAGGAGCGCTGGGTGGAATTGCGTTCTCGCAGTAGCTTATATACACCTGATGACCTTGAGCCTGCGCGTAATATCATCATGCCGCTGGTAGAGAATGCCGGGACCGGATCGCAGGTCGTCTTTGTGTCCGATCAGGAAGGGGCGGCAATTAAAGATATGGTCGCCTCCGGTGCGACGGGAACGGTTATCAGTGACATTAGCAGGAAAGACGGATTGTGGTCATTGCTTAAGGAGAAATAAACCATGGAAAATCAATTTCAAACCTGCCATGACCTCAAGACTGACCGCCCAGATATTGGTCAGCCTCTTCCAAGAATTCTGGTTCTGCTTCCGATTGTTTTTGTGTTTACAGTACTAGGTGCTATTGCGCTGAACGCTCTCTTCTTTTTCCAGATGCGTAATTCCGAGCAAGCTACTGAAGAGTGGAAACTCAAGGTTGCTGAGGAATCCGCGAAACAGAAGGAAATTGTTGCCAAAATCGACGATATCAAGGGTGAGGAGCGCCGGGCGAATGACGTCAGGGACTGGGTGGAAGGTTCGCGTCAGATCCAGCCACTTGCCGTTTCCATTGCCCGTAGCATGGATGTAAAGAGCTCGATAGCTGAGCTCTCCCTTTTGAGAGAGTCTGAAAATCCCAAACAGATCAAACTGGGATTCAAGTTTGATAACGGCGGTCAGAAGCAACTCGATGCGACTCTCGAAGCGGTTAATTCTCTCGGTTATCGTTCTTATTCGGCCAATCAAACCGCCGGCAAGGAAGGCTCGCTTGATTACCATGCAACCCTGATCTGGCAAAACAGCAACAAAGAACCACTTAACCTTACTGCAAACGATGAATAATAAGCATATGGCATGCACGGTGCTGGGAATGGCCATTGTCGGTATGGCTTATGCCACGATGGGGTTTCATAACAAGCTTAAGCTTGCTAAGGATGAAGAGCAGGCGGCTAAAGCTGCTTATGACAGTGCGGTGTTTGGTTGTAATGCCCAACAAAGAAGTTTTATTATCTTACGGGAAAAAACCAAAGCCATTCGCGAATATCTTTCGCAGTGGGAACCTCACTTCAAGCAGACACGAAATCCACAGTTTGGTGAGGCCTTGATCAATTTGCGGATCAAACAGGATGACATCATTACCTTGTCGCAGGGGTTTGAAACCATTGATCAGGACAAGGACGGTACTATTACCAAGAAACTGCAGGCACGTCTGGTATTTGAGGATGACTACATTAAGACCTTGAACTGGCTTGGTAATCTCGAAGGATCAATGCCGGCCATCAGAGTTTCGAGTTGCAGGTTGTCCAAGGGGCAGTCAGGCAACGATATCAAGATGGAGCTTACTGTGGATGTTCCCATTGTTGAAGATGCTGAGGGGAGCTCATCAAAGACCTAATTAGTTTCAATGAAAATCCGAACAAGTATATCTTTGATTGCTGTAATCATTAGTGCCGGGAGTGTTATTGCAGGAGATGCTTCTGATCCCATTAATGCTCCGGTGATCCAGTCCGTTGAAGAGGCCGGCGTTTTGCCGAACGAAAAAGAGCAAATGCTGAAAGGTTTTGTGCTTAAGCAGGCAGAGAGGAACCCTTTTGCAGACCGGGCCAAAGGCGAGAAAGGAATTCCAGCTGATGATAGTCAGAGCGAGGATTCAAGAATCAGGATGGCTCTCGAGTCATTTTCAGTATCCGGAATTGCCAAGGGAAATAATGGCTATAAGGCTCAGTTGGGAAGCATGATCTTAAGCGAAGGAAAGCTAGTGCCGCGCTTGATACCAGGGCAATCTGATGACCTTCGGGTGACCAAGATTACTCCTGAACTGGTCGAGATCACCTGGGTCGCCGATGAGGAAGCCGCCAAACCTCGCAAAATAACTTTGGAGATTGAACTTGAGCCTAAGGTGGGTGTCCTGTTGCCAACGGCCTCCAGAGACGGTTCCGGTGTTGTGGAGAAACTGGTATACGCGAAAACGGAAGAAGTTGAACAGGAGTAATGATATCGGCCCGTTGTTGGGTTGTGATGGAAATAGCACGCGAGAATAGAGAATGAGAATGCGCCGCCGGATATTCAGAATGAGGCACCCGGTTGGCGGTTTCTCTCTTGTTGAGGTTATGATTGCCTCAGCAGTTGCCGCATCAGTTATGGGAGCGGCTGCATTGGCATTCAGTGCAATTGGCAAGAACCAGAGACGACTGAGCAACTATGCCTCGGTTGAGATAGGGGCAGCCGCTGCCAATAATTATTACAATGTTGCCGGTGAATTTGTGGACTGTTATGATGCTCCAAATTATGGCAGGGCGGCAACGGCTGACTTACTTCGTGATAGGTTTTGGGAGGACGTTTCATACAGTTCGGCAGTTTACTGCTTGGCTCGCAGCGGGTTAAACTCTGTTCGTCCGGTGTATATACCGGCTCCGGAGGATGGACGGTCGCTCGATTCTCCGGAGGCTTTTCGTGTTCATCTGGCATCGGTTTTTAGCCAAAGCTCATCAGTATACAAAGGGTGGCGTGGATCTTCTCCATATGATAACGGGTCTATCTATATTCTTGAGCCCAGTAGCTTCTCAGGATTTTTGGCAGTGCGTGCTATTTATGACATTGATATTCAGTCAACAGGCAACCCAAGCGGTACTTATGTCAGCGTGAAGCGATATGCTTGGAATGAGCTCACCGATTACTACGATGTCTTTTTCCCGAATGGAGTAAATGGGGTGCCTTTTCGGCCATTGTTTGTCTTTCATGAGAGGCGTTCACGAATGGTGATGGAAGAAGGCGATGTAGATAACTTCAAAACTGCCGCTGATATGCCGTTTTATTTCATTTGGTGGCCAGATCCGGCTTCACCGACTCTGGCAAATCAGGGAGCTAACGCGCAATCCGGATATGCGGCCAGTATTCCTGATGGTGCGCCCAATCCGCTTCCATCCTATGCGGCCATGGCCGGAAGAACTAACTACTTTTTTACCGTGCCACTATTTCCCTCGATGTGAGGACTGCAGCATGAATCATTCCACAGGCAATAAACGCTTCGCGTCGTCAGGCAGCGCCATATTAATGGGGTTGGTCGTCATGACGATTGGCACATTCGGAGTTGCGGCTTGGGTTTCATTGCTCAATAGCAGGG
>CALCSP010000501.1 GCA_937893785.1 uncultured Verrucomicrobiales bacterium | reverse complement strand
TAGAGGCGGGAACCAAGTTCCTCTTCCCGAAACTTGAAGGCGATGACAAGCAAGCTCCTGAGGGATGGTATTATGTGAATGAATACAAGGGAGAGGCGACCGGATGGGTTGCAGTTGACCAAGTCCGACTTCGTGATGGCTGGGGCGGGGGAATCTGGCTCACTTCAGAATCTTTTAAGACCGTGATCAGTTGGTTTCCTTATGTATTGGCCATTGCCGTTTTCCTTTTTGCCTTCTCGACAATGATTTCCTGGTCATATTATGCCGAACAGGCAGTCATTTATCTGTTTGGTAATAACCGCGTCGTTGTCCTTGCCTTCAAGCTGATCTTCTGCGGATTCATTGTTGTGGGCGCCGCAGCATCACTCGGAAATGTTCTCAGACTGGCTGACGCTCTGTTTTTCTGCATGGTTGTCCCCAACCTGGTCGGCGTTTATGTGCTCCTCCCCGTGGTTAAAAAGGAGCTAAGCTCTTACCTTAGTCATGTTCGCAAGGTTGATGAAGGGAGCGCCGAGTAACCCCATGCTCCGAGGCATTGATGGCTCGTAAATACACCATCGAGTCAACAGCATCATCCGGTTCGGGAGGGTCTATTGACTACAAAAATGAGCTCAATGAGCAGCAGTATGCGGCAGTAACTTCTCTGCTCGGCCCTGCTTTGGTAATTGCAGGTGCAGGAAGTGGCAAGACACGAACTCTGACGTATCGAGTTGCTTACCTATTGGACAACGGAATAGCTCCTGAGAACATCCTTTTGCTGACATTTACCAATAAAGCCGCAAGAGAGATGCTTGAGCGCGTTGAGGATCTTGTCCCACATGAAACACGCTCGATTTGGGGGGGCACCTTTCATTCAATCGGCAACCGGCTTCTCCGTCGACATGCTGAGAGCGTTGGATTGACTAGTTCTTTTTCCATTATGGATCGCGAGGACCAGAAAGACCTGATGGCTGTCTCAATTGCTGCCGCAGGGGTAAACACAAAGGAGGTGCGCTTTCCAAAGCCTGAAGTTTTGGCAAATATGTTCAGCCTCTCCGGGAATACGGGCATTGAACTGGAGGAAATTATCGATGCCCGTTATCCCTACTTTGATCATTTGCAAGAAGGCATTGCGCGTGTGCAGAAGGCATATGCTGAACGCAAACTTGCTACTAATAGTGCCGATTTTGACGACCTTTTAATTTTGGCGGTTCGACTTCTGCAGGAGAACTCTGAGATAGCGGCTATTTACCAGTCACAGTTCCAGTTTGTTCTCGTTGATGAGTATCAGGACACCAATTGGGTGCAATCCCAAATGATCGACATTCTTGCTGAGAAACACGGGAATCTTATGGTTGTGGGAGATGACGCCCAGTCGATCTACTCTTGGCGAGGAGCTGACTTCGAGCACATTCTCGATTTCACAGAGAGCTATCCGAAAGCAAAAACCTTCAAGATCGAGACGAACTACCGGTCTGTTCCAGAGGTTTTGGAACTTGCCAATCATGCGATTAAGCCGAACACCAAGCAGTATGAAAAGACCTTGCGAGCTCATCGTCCGGCACGGGAACAACTTCCTGCCCTTATTGCATTAAATGATCCTTCTACCCAGGCTTGTTTTGTTGCTCAGCGTGTTCTGGAACTTCGTGATGAAGGGATTGAACTTGAAGAAATAGCCGTACTGTATCGTGCCCACTTTCAGGCCATGGAGCTACAGATGGAACTGACCAAGCGGGGGATTCCTTTTAATATAACCAGTGGGTTGCGTTTCTTTGAGCAGGCACACGTCAAGGATGTGGCGGCCTTCATGAAATTGGTGGTCAATCGTCGTGATGAGGTGGCGTTCAAGAGAATAGCTCGGATGTTACCGGGAATCGGTGCCGTCAGTGCGGATAAGTTGTGGAAGGAATGGCTTGCCAGTCCTCTTTCCGCAACGGCTAATCCGATGAACACTTTCTCGACACTGATGGAAAAATTCCGCGTTCCTTCCAAGTCAGCATCGGCATGGAAACAGCTTGGATATACGCTGGATGAACTTGTAACCGATAGTCAATTGGTTACACCGGAGGAGATGATCAAGTCCATCATGGGAGGTGTTTATGATGACTATATGCGTAGCAAATTTCCCAACTACGAGAATCGTCTACAGGATCTTGACCAGTTGAGTCGCTACAGCATACAGTTTGAAAGTGCCGAAGATTTTCTCAGCCAATTGGCTTTACTTGCTGGGGTTGACGGGGGGCCCAGCCCAGTGGAGCAGAAAAAAGATCACTCTGAGGCTTTGACGCTCTCAAGTGTACACCAGGCAAAGGGCCTTGAGTGGCGTGCTGTATTTGTAATATGGTTAACTGAAGGAATGTTTCCCAACGCCCGGGTAATAGAAGAGGATGACGAGGAAGAGAGTGGGCTTGAGGAGGAGCGCCGCTTGTTTTATGTGGCAGTGACAAGAGCGAAGGATGAGCTTTACCTGAGTTACCCAAT
>CALCSP010000500.1 GCA_937893785.1 uncultured Verrucomicrobiales bacterium | reverse complement strand
CCTGCCTCAGCTTCTGTTCCTGCCTCAGCTTCTGTTCCTGCCTCAGCTTCTGTTCCTGCCTTCGACTCTCTCGCCAGCGAATTTACTGATAGAGACGACTCACTTTTCTGCGGTTTGCACGAGTTCACACTCAGCAAAAGCGTTGTGAGAATGGATACCCTAAATAGCATATATAGAAATCTTGAAATCATTGTCATTCATTTTCGTTTTTGCCGATTATTCGACGTTTTTCTCACTAAAATTATTGCCAGGATTCTTTGTGCTATTCCACCAATCTTCGCCAAGCCTCAATCGCCTCCTTCATCTTAACCTGTTGGGCTTGGTAATACATTTCAGAGTAGAAAAAAGCCATAGCCACATCACCATCAACCAGCTCGATGTCCTTCTCCTTAATCCTAGGCATCAGTAATAACCGCCCACGGGTAAAATTACTCAGACTTAATGCTACCTTTTCCGTATTCAGCTCAACAGCCTTCTTCATCAAAAGAGCGTATTTCAGTCGAGTAATATCATCTTTACTCCTCAGCAGGACAGTAAACCTCTCCCCACCTCCTTCTTCAGACTGATTCATTTTCCACAACCAATTTGTCCACTCATCCTTGTTAGAGCAGTCCAGAAGTGCCACATCAGGAACCGGTTCACTGAAAATCGATTCTGCATTACCTGAAGAGCGTTGCATCTTGAAGGTTAATGCCAGTGCCCTGCTCCCACCATTATCAGAAAGTATTTCCGGAGCACTTTCTCTTATATAATCTCGCAAGAAGCGCACCCTGTGTCCCTCTCCTGTCTTTTGATCTCTTTCAAAAAAGATGATCTTTGCCTCATCCAGACTTTTCTGCATGTCTCGTCTCTTGAGCACTTCGTATATCTGCCGGTAACAAAGTATGCTCTCACCGGGAATCGCACTGCCATAAAAATTGCTGTAAGGGTATTGGGAAGCCAAATCAATATCCTGCGAAACAATCCTGTCGACCTCCGCCTTCATCCTTTGCAACTCCTTGTTCTCGTAAAGATATCCCAGATCAAAAGTATCCTCAGAACGAATACGGTAAGCGTCCCTGAACAACTGATGCCCAACACTGTCAAAAGCATCTTCATCCATCGGCATATTTTTCCCGATCACGTGCCCCTCTGGCAAAACAAAGGGTGTGAGAACAATAATCACCTCCCTCTTTACCACATTATCCCTCCTACTCTGAAACAACCGCCCAAGCAAAGGAACGGAACCGAGCACCGGAGTTTTATCAGCGATTGTCTGTTTGTCTTTGGCGATTAAGCCACCAATGATAAATGGCGTATTGTTAGCCACCCGCACATAAGTGCGGATGTCACGCTTTGAAATAGTGGGGGAGCTTGCAAGCACTGTCCCCGAAGCATTGCGCACCAAGACATCGGCATCCGGAACGCGGGCAGTCACTTCAGCATTAACCTGCATGCTAACTTCGTCACCAGCAAAGTCTATACGTGGACGTAGCGCTAGTGTTATGCCTGCCTGCTTCACCGAAAAGTTCGTGCTGGCATAATTTCCCGAAGTTGAATAGGAAGTATTGGCAACGGGAATCTCCTCGGACACATTAATAAACGCCATGCGGTTATTCAGAGCAAGCACACTGGGTCGAGAAAGAACCTCTGCCTGTCCTTCACGAACAAGGGCCTTAATCTGCGCATTCAAATTATT
>CALCSP010000499.1 GCA_937893785.1 uncultured Verrucomicrobiales bacterium | reverse complement strand
TTGAACTTGCCCAGCAGGAATTCCTCGAACATTTCAGTGAGAGAAACTGGAAGGAATGTCACCGGATGGTTGCAGAAAATTACACAGACAAATGGCAGTTTAAGCGGAATGAACTCTCGTTACTGATGCAGGATTTCAGCAGGCAATTCATCGTGCCTCCACAGGCCATCTGGCGAACACTCTCAATCACAAAGCAAAATAAGACATATGAGATTAGCGGCATCCTCTCTTTTAAGGGAGGCAGCGGGCCATCTTCTGGCATTATCCTCCGGGAAGTTCGCTCCTATACAGGTCAACCGTTCCGTTTTAGCTGGAAAAAGAAGGGCATCATGCCCTGGTCATGGCAGCTTGAAAGCATTAACCATCCTACCCTCGAGCTGCCATCCAGTTACGTCCCAGGCAGATCCAGGATGCTGACAGTGCCTTTTTGACAATACGTCTACCCTCCCGGATAATGAGTGAGGCTTCTAACTGAAAATCAAAAAATGAAAAAAATACTGCTTGCCGCTCTTCTCACCGCGATATTGAACATTGGCTCTGAAGCCCAGACAGTAGAATCAGGCAGAAAAGATAATTCGAGGGCAGCATCTACCGACTCAATCCCGACCCGGTTCTGGAAAGCCTCACTGCCCGGAGGCGCATACATGGTCGCACTGGATCGAATATCCTCAGTTGCCAAGCATACTTATGTGGTTGATGGAGCGGCACGGGTCTATGAAGTCACCGTTGCAGACAGTAGCTCGGCCATTGCTCGCTTTTATTATATTGAGCCGGTAACCGACAAGTCCCCGCTCAATGTCGGGCAGGTTGTCCTTGATCGTGTCCGTGGAGCCGCAAAAGAGGCCAGCAATCGTGTCGGAGCAGGTGACGTTTGGGATCAGGTGGTAAAAAACTACCCACAGACTACACACGCCAGAACAATGGAATACCGGTTCAACGTCCGCTCTAATATCGACAGTCTCTACACCAGTATAACCCGTGCCTGGGAAAGAAAAAAAGGAGAGCAATTCACGGTCAGCTCCCAATAGCTAATCCACCCCCCGGGAATTCTTCTCAAACAAAGCTCATCTTTGAACCGATTGCCCTGCGTAATACCTCCATGTATCGAGCCTTGGGAATATCAATTGCCCCTAACCGTCTGAGGTGAGGCGTCGTCCACTGGGTGTCAAGTAGACTGAATCCACGCTGTAACAGGTAATCACAAAGATACGCTAGGGCTACCTTTGATGCATTTGCTTGGCGTGAGAACATGGATTCCCCAAAGAAAGCACCACCTATGGCAACACCATAAAGCCCTCCAGCCAGTTCTCCCTTCATCCAGCACTCCACTGAATGCGCATCACCACGGGCATGCAACTGCATATAACTTTCACGCACCGTTTGATCAATCCACGTTTCCTCACGATCTGCACATCCATCAAGGACTTCCCCGAACGCATAATTGATACGCACTTCGAACTGCCCGGACTTGATTACCCTTTTTAGGCTCCTAGATACATGGAAACGGTCTAGGGGAATAATTCCTCTTGGATCCGGAGAAAACCACCCAATCTCGCCATCTTCCATTGCCATGGGAAAAATACCCATCTGGTAGGCCTGAAGAAGAAACTCTGGATTGATACCTTGCATTAAAGTCTGGAAACGGATGCTCTTATGCTTAACTTAGCGCAATAAATAAAATATCCCCCACCCTTCAGCATAAAAATCACTCATTTAGCGGTAGGACCAAAAAATGCCAGACCAACAGGAAGATCAGGACAGTTATCTCGAAGTGCGTTGTTACTTTGTACGCAATCGCAATGCTTTGGCTGTGCGGGCTGACTTCAGCCCCGCCTATATGGATCACTACCTGCACCTCATGCAGCATGAGATTCAATTAAAACCGGAGCACGACGCAAAGCTCAAGGATGCCATTGCCGCCTGCACCTTGCACTTGGCATCCCGTCCATGGAATGAGGTAAGCGCCTGGACCATTCACTTCGGTCAACTGCCCTTAAATCTTTTTGTCACCGGCAACAGCAAGGAGGAGAATGTCATCGGCAGGGTCTTTACTGAGGATATCAAGGATGACGGGAAAAATCTCTTTATTGCCCAGACCAATGATTTCCCTAAAGAACCCCGGCGCAGCGTCATTGAATTTGACCCGGATGATTCGCTCTTTGCCATCGTAGAAAAGTATTATACGAAAAGTGAACAGAGGTTGGCCCGTTTTTTCACCCACTCAGAAGAAGACTTCGTGTTAATTTGCGCGCAACCCCAGTGTGATGAGCAATGGCTTCAGTCTCTGAATAATGAAACCATCCGTAAACTGGACAGCAGCGAAGAGCTCAGTCTCCTAGAAACCCGTAAATACCGCCACCATCGCGGTTGCAGCCCCGAACGCATCCTTCCGAAACTATCTAGCGTCAGTGCAGAGGAAATATTCGGGACTGAGGACACCGTCAGCATCGACTGCCCACGGTGTGCTGCAAAATTTCGGATCTCTCGCAGTGACTTCGAGGAGATAAAGCGTCAGGGTTAACTCTCGTCAATCTGTGGCAGGCGAATATCCTCAACCATCTGCTGGACCTCTGCGGGCGCATCCCCACCGGTTTTTGAAACAATCAGCGCCACTGCGAAATTGACAATGGCTCCCACCGCCCCAAAGGCGTTGGGAGTAATGCCGAAAAACCAGTTTTCTTCCATGCCTCCTAGGAATGAAGTGCCGGGAATAAACATGATGCCCTTGTGCTGGAATACGTAAAGTAACGTAACCCCTATACCCGCAACCATACCGGCAATAGCTCCCTGACGATTCATCCTCTTGGAAAAAATCCCCAGCATCAATACAGGGAAGATCGATGAAGCGGCGAGCCCAAAAGCAATCGCAACGGTGCCGGCAGCAAAATCAGGAGGGTTAATACCAAAATAACCAGCAAGTAAAATG